>JALONF010000011.1 GCA_025455085.1 Ignavibacteriaceae bacterium | reverse complement strand
AATAAAAGCCAGCGCCGGTATAATTTGTAACTCGCTCCAAACAGATGATGCGAGATATTTCGGATTGCTTCAATACCTTGACCAAACTGGTTACATAGAATTGTGGAATCACGGTTATGATCATATTCTGGACGCTCTTCACACAGATGGGACGATGTATGATGAGTTTCAAAATTCATCTCTTGAATTTCAGAAGGAGCAATTAAGGAAAGCTCAAACTCTCGCCGAGGAAAAACTGAATATCACTTTGCGAACATTTGGTGCACCTGGTAATGCTATTGATAGTACGACTATGCAAGCGTTGGAATCATTCAATGAAATTAAGGTTTGGTTTTTTGGTCTGAATGGTTCCAGCAAACTGGTTTTGGGAAGAAGTATAGATATGGAATATCCAGTAGGAAATCCTGATTATAATTCATTCGTAAAAAATCATGACATTAATAAAGAGTACACAGTATTTCAGATTCACCCAAATATGTGGGACGAAAATCAGTTTAATGAATTCAAAAAAATTATTAACTATCTGAAAGAAGAAAAACTTACTTTTATTTTACCTTATGATTACTATAATATAAAAGTAACTGAAAATATTTTTTAATTCTCTCTTGAAGCAATACCTGTAGCAAAACTTCCGACGTCAAGAATTTTAATTAGTTCGCTTGTGGTTACGTCATAAACACAAACTAAAGAAGGTCTGAATTCTCCTGCGATTTTATAATGCCTTTCAAACTGATCGTTCGGATCGTTGTTTGAACAAGTGATATAAAGATATTTTCCATCCGGTGATAAATCCGCTCCATATAAATGGTGGAAAGCCTCACTTGTAAATTCCCGTGTAATACTCCAGCTTTCACCACTCTTTGTAATTTCGGTAATGATCGGTTCGTGATGTGACACAGTATAAATTTTATTACCATCCTGTGAAATAGCTGATTGCATCGGGTGTTCTTTAATCATCAACTCTTGAAGTACTTGTTTCGTTTCTAAATTGATAATTAGCATCAGGCTGGATTTTCTGCAATTTATGTACATGTATTTATCATCAGGTGAAACATAAAGATGCATTGGTTCGTGAGTCGGTTCTGTACCGGAAGAAAGAATGATATCGTCTTCGAGAACTTCAAGAGTGGCAACATCAACAATAGAAATTCTGTCTTTAGTCAAATTTCCAACAAAAAGTTTTGTATCGTCGCTGCTCAGCCAGATTGCATGCGGAAGCCCTGTTACAGGCAAGCTTATATCTGCCTTTTTAGTCATAGTTTCTGTGTCAATTGCATAAATCACATTATAAATGCTTGGTGCCGTTGATGATCTTGAAACAAAAGCTGTTTTTCCGTCATTCGTTATTTGAATCATACCGGCATTTTCAAGTCCGCTTACTTGACCGACAATCTGGTTTGTTGAAGCATCAATTTTTAAGAGTCGGTTAGCTGCAATCAGAGTAACATAATAGTAACCGCCCCTGATCTGAATGTTATGTGGAGCATCAGTTACCGATGGCTGTAAGTTAACATTAATTATTCGAGACACAACATTGTTCTGTGCATCAATTTCAAAAATCTCATCTGAACCTTGATTGCAAACAAATATTTTTTGTCCACCTGAGTAGGGCACATTGCCGTTATAATCGCGGGCACCTTCATTTATCCAGTTTTTAATAACGTCGATTTGAGGTTGTGATAAAAGATTCTTCTGATAAGGCATCCGTTGATTTTGGTTTTCTATACTCCCGGTGATAAGCTGATAAAGCAAACTTCGCTCAGCATTAAAAGGAACGATTGGGCTTCCTCCATAAACACCATCACCGTGGTTAGATTTTGCTATTAGTTTATGTGAATGATTACCTAAAGGTCTGCCTAAAGAACCTTTAATCATCTCAGAAAATGATGTCAGTTTTAAGTCATGATGAGGTTCTGAATTACCATGACATCCTGCATCCAAACAGTTCTGGGAAAAAATTTCCGCAACTTCTTTTTTCTGAAAACCATTATTCGTTTCATCAACAAGTGGAATGACAGTTTCTTCATCACATCCTAAAAAGGTGAAAATGGATAAAAGAATTATTAAAATAATATTTGAACCGGTTCGCATATTAAATATCCTATTTAAGTAAAGTCATTTTTATAGATTGATTGAAATTACCAGCAGAGAGTTTTGCTATGTATAGCCCTGAGGGAAGTTCAGAAGCATTGAAAGTCAAATTATGTTCACCTTGCTGAAGTTCACCATTGACCAATTCACTAACTTTCTCACCAACAAGATTATAAATTGATAAGTTAACAAAACCGTTTGCAGGGAGACTAAATCTAATAGTTGTTGCTGGATTGAATGGATTGGGAAAATTCTGCTCAAGTTCAAAATCAATAGGTGAGGTAATCTCCACAAATATTTCATCAGAATAATCACTACTCCCATTAAAGTCGATTTGTTTCAGTCTGTAATAATAGTTTCCTGATTTGACATCACGATCAATAAATGTGTAATTATTAATTTCTGTTGAAGTGCCATTTCCTTCTACAAAACCAATTGAGTAATACTCACTCTCATTTTTTCTCTGAACCTCAAATCCCTGATTATTTTTTTCAGAAGATGTACTCCACTTCAGTGTCACATTTTGGTTATCAACAGCTGCACTAAATGAAGTTAATTCAACAGGGATTGATCCATTAAATCTTAGTACATATAAACCAGTATTAATGTCAGATATGATGGTGTTACCTGAAGGTAGAAAAGGATACACACCCCAAGCGCCATTGTAAGTTCCGCCGTTATTTTGTGGATACGTATCATACTGCCCGGCAATTTGTGGACTTAAAGGATTGGTAATGTCAAGAACTAAATATCCAGAAGTGTAGTATGAAATGTGTGCATAGTTATCAATAATATAAAGATTATGGATAACCGAATTATTACTTAAACCCCAGCTTGGAATTACTAAATCCCACGAACTTCTATCCTGAAGATCCCAAACTGTCATGTCTCGAACATTAAATTCTTCGGTTGCAAAGAAGTACCTTTTATCCTCCGTCATCCAGCCACTGTGAGCATATATTCCAGGTAGGGTGATGCTCGCACTGATTAGCTGAGGATTAGATTTATTAGTAACATCAATCAAATGATATTGCTGTAATGAGCCACAACTCGCGATTACAGTATCATTCCAAACATAAATATCGTGTATGTATCCGCTTCCGGTATAATATGCAGTCCTGACAGGATTAACTGGATTAGATAAATCCAATATGCTCATTCCTCCAACGCCATCGCCGCCAACAACATAACAGAAACCATCTTCAATCAACAAGTCATGCGCGTCATTAAAATATGTATTAAGAGTATTTACAAGAGTAGCTGTGTTTGGTAATTGAGACAGATCTATAATCTGAAGTCCGTTACCGCTTACATCAGTTGCCACATAAGCATAGTTTCCATGAACCTTCAACTCTCGCCAACTGGATTGAGGTGCAGGAATAAATGCGCATTCCACAGGGTTATTTGGATCAGCTAATGAAATGATTGATGTTCCAGTGCGAACGCCAAGCAAGGCGTACTCAATCCCATTCGGAGCTACGTATCCCCAAATGTTGCTGTAACCTGCTGAAGGATATTGATTCAGGGTGCTTAACAGTGTAACATTATTCTGTGCTACCATAAAACTTGCAGCAAAAAGAATCGTTAAGAGAATTTTCATTTTGGCCTCTATTTTAGATATTATTTGAGTAAACTCATTTTAATAATTTGTGTTTGATTTCCTGAAGACAGCTTGGCAAAATAAATGCCTGAGGGAATGCCCAAAGCATTAAAGTTGACTTCGTAAGTTCCTTCAGTTTTTTCTTCACTAACTAACGCAATGATTTCCTGTCCAATCCCGTTATAAACTTTTAAAGTTACAAATCCGGGATTTTTAATAGTGAATTTGATTCTTGTATTTGGATTGAATGGATTTGGAAAATTCTGTGCTAAAGAAAAATCTAAAGAAACATCTTGATTTTCTTCGACTGAAGATACAGGAGGTTCAAATCTACAAATATATAATCCCGTTGACATATCCGAGACTATTGTATTTCCGGAAGGTAAGTAAGGATCAACACCCCAGGCACCATTGTACGTTCCTCCTCCTGAGCCCGGATAGGTATCGTATTGTCCAGCGAATTGTGGATTCGTGGGATCGGAGATGTCAAGCACTACGTAACCATCTTTATAATAAGAGATATGTGCATAATCGCCTAATATAAAAATGTTGTGAATGGGTGATGGTCCTGCCATTTGCCAGCTAGGAACGACAAGATCCCAAGTGGTTCTATCTTGTAAATCCCAGACGGTAAGATCTATCACGTTAAATTCTTCACATGCAATAAAATATCTTTTATCATCTGTTAGCCATCCGCTGTGTGCATAAATTCCTGGTAAAGCAGCACTTTGACTTATTAATTGAGGATTGGATTTATTAGAAACAGAAACTAAATCGTAGGTGTCTGCTGAGGAAACATATGCTGTATCATTCCAGACATGGACATCGTGAACATACCCGCTTGCTCCATAATATCCTACTTGCAGAGGACTTGTTGGATTTGATAAATCAAGTATATGCATCCCTCCCTGGCTTGTCCCAACTACGTATGCATAACCATCAGCAATAAATATCTCATGTGCACGAGTAAATGTTGCGGTGTAAGTAGCAGCCAAAGAAGCGCCGGTTGGCAAATTAGATAAATCGATTATCTGCATACCTGCACCAGAACCTGTTCCTTCTGAAACAACATATGCATAATGCGAATGAGTTTTAATTTCTCTCCATTCATAAGGAGGTGCAAGAGGGCCGGGAATAAAAGCGACTTCAACAGGAGTTGAAGGATTTGTGACATCTATAATTGTGGTCCCGCCTGTAACTCCCATTATAGCGTACTCTCTGCCACTTGCAGCGTAACCCCATATGTTTGCATAAGCTGCGCCTGGATATGGATTTAGTGTGCCTAAAAGAGTAACATTTTGTCCATTTGAAACAGCATAACTAAACGCCAGCAAATGGAAAACCACTGCTAAAAACTTTTTCATATTTTATTTTGTATTATTTAAGAAATAGTACTTTAATTGCTTCTGAATTTATCTCAGAAGAGGCCAGTATGAAGTAGACACCGGAGGGAAGAATCTCTCCAGAGTCATTATCTCCGTACCAGGAAAAGTAGTTTGTACCGGCGGGCATATAGTCATTATGCAAAGATTTTACTTTTTCACCAAGCGAATTGTAAATTTCAACTGTTGTGAATAGTGCTTCCTTAGTAAATATTCTGATTTGTGTACCTGGATTAAAGGGATTAGGAAACGCTTCGAGTTTATAATCTTGAATTGGCTTTAATCCCAATTCCACAATATTTGTTATTTCAGAATTATTGTAAAAATATAATCCTCCTTTAACATTTCCAAGGAATAAATCAAAGTCAGTATCGTTATCAATATCGGTGAAGTAGGGATGGGTGTTGCCTCCGAAGTTTTCAGCGATGAAATTATTTGTAATCAAGCTCCATATTGGTGAAATATTTGTCCCATCATTTCTAAAGTGGGATAAATCGCCTTCCCGGTTTCCCGTGAAGAGGTCGTAATCGCCATCTTTATCGTAATCTAAAAGAAAGGGTGTACTATTATCGCCAACATCTAATGTTCCGAAGAATACTGGGTTAAGAGTAAACTCGTATACAGAACTATTCCCTGTGTTCTCATAAAAACGAAAACGTCCATTAAAACCTCCGATTACAAGATCCAGATCCATATCAGAATCTATATCAAGCAAATTAGGAATCGAACTGGAACCTACGTCAATGCTATCTCCAATATTATTTCGTAAAAGAATACCATTTGAAAAATTAGCTGATGAAGGTGTTCCATTATTGAAGAAGAGTTCAATTGTTCCGTTCAATTTGCCGATCAGCAAATCGTAATCACCATCTTCATCAATATCACCAAATGCTGGTGCGATGCTGAGGTCACTGCTTATGTCAAAGTAAAAAGAATCTCTAAAAAAGAAAGCTGGATTCGTCGCAGTTCCGGTGTTCTCCAAAAAATGAATTGATCCCAACGGATTATTTAGAGAACCAAGAAACATATCGAGGTCACCATCGTTATCAATATCAACAAAGGCAGGAGCGCTGTTATTTCCGACATCAAGTGTCTTTAAATAATTTTTTGTTCTTAAAATGTGATTTGCCGTTTGAGCATCACCTGTATTCTCATAATACATTAATGACTGCGGTACCGTCGGATCATAGAGCACTGAAACAAATAAATCAAAATCTCCATCGTTATCAATATCTGTAAATCTCGGCATATTAAATCCACTTGTGTAAACACTATCAGAATTAATTGGATAAATATCTGAAATTCGTTTCATATCCGGGACTACAGGCGTTCCCTTATTTTCAATCACGTAAAGACTATTGCTGAAAAAATCTCCCCAAAAAAGATCGAGGTCTGAATCGTCATCGATATCCGTAAAATCCAATGAGCTTGCACCATGTCTTGGATCATCTACTGCTCCACCGATGATGATCAGGTTTTGCCATTCGTTGGTAATGAATTTGAAATTGAAATTTTCCGAGGTGCCAATATTTTCATAAAATGTAACCGTTCCTGCCGAATTACCACTGAAAAAATCTGAATCTCCATCGTCATCTATATCTGCAAATAAAGGATTACTTGCAAACTCACTGAATATTGGATTGCCGTCGGAATCGAAAACAGTATCGGCAGCCGATATAAAAAACGGTGAATTGGAATTCCCATCATTCTTGAAAAATGAAATCAAATTATCAACGCTGGTGAAATAATCAAGATCGTCATCATTATCAACATCCGCGAAATAAAACCAATTTGAAAAAAATAATCCCGTAGGATTTGTGAGTGAATACTCAAAATTAGGATTCAGCAAATTCCCGATGTTTTTGAACCAGCCGAATGTTTGATCACTATCAAGAAAGAAAAGATCGCGGTCTCCATCTCCATCAATATCAATAAACTGGTGTTCGAGATTATTATGACCTCCACTGAAAATATTTTTTAACAAACCTTCAGCGTCGCTTACAGAAATGGAGTTGAGTTCCCTTTGAAAAGGCTGCGAGTAACAGAGACCAGAGAGAAGCAGAAAAAATATGATTACAGTTGATTTGAATATGTTAATTCGTAAAGACAAGTATCTCCAATTATTTTGAAAGGTTCAATTCTTAAATTATCAATATCTTTTTGTTTAGTTTGAATTGATCTTTCTATGATCATAAAACAATTGGTGCGAAGGTATTTATTATCTAAAATATTTCCAACAACATTATAAATATCATCCTTAAAGAAGGGTGGATCAGCGAGAATTAAATCATACTCAACTTTTGGTTTCATTGATGAGAATTTAATTGCAGGCAGTTTGAAAATAGTGCAGTTCTCTTCTGCCTGAAGAGTTCGAATATTCTCTTCTAGATTTCGATAGATCACCGAGTTTTTTTCAACGAAATGAATTTCAATTGCACCTCTGCTGAGGCATTCAAAACCAAGGGCACCCGAGCCGGAATACATATCCAAAACTTTTATACCTTCGAATGACATCCGGTTATTAAGAATATTAAAAATGGTTTCGCGGACTCTTTCAGTTGTCGGTCTAACAAGATCAGATTTTGGAACGTTAATATATCTGCCCTTTAAATACCCTGATGTTATTCTTAATCTCATTTTTTATTATTCAGATAAAACGTGATGCTATTCCTGCTGCCGATGTGAAAGTAGTATAATGTTCTTCCGAGATCTCATTACTTGGAATGCCAGGTTTCACTTTTAGAAAATTGAAAGGATTGAATCTCTTGAACTCCAATCCTGTCGAATTTTTTAATTCAGAGAGTAAATCTGATCCAATATTCTCACCTGAAGTGACGGCATTTGTGAGAGGACTGCTCAATACTTTTATAAATTTTTCCTGAGAAAGCTCCTCAATAATTCTACTAATTACACCATTCTCCAGCTTTTGAAATACTTTAACATAAACAGGTTTTGAAGAGATATTTAAGAATAATGTTATTGAATGCCGGGAATTAAAAATATTAACCGTAACTAAATCTTTTTCCAAAATAGCAGAAGTGTTCAGGAAACTGTTTGCAGTAATTGAAGCGTTGTCGACTAGTCTTGGTGAAAGGTTATTTTTTAAGCAGAAATGTTTTATCAGCAGGAGATGCTTCTTACTTAATGCAACAATCAGAGCATTATTCTTACCAGGTAAAAGTTCTTGTTCAAGCTCATAAAATTTCATTGCTAGGTCATCGATAGGAATAAATGGATAAAGCTGCGAGATTTCCCAGTTAAATTCTTCCCTGATTTCTTTTTGATTAAGGTTTGCATCATATGGCAGTTGAATAGTTATAAACAATTCTGGGGGAAGTGTGAATGAAGCAATATTACTTGTGAGTGGATTCCTGATTTTAATTTCATCGAAGGCAGATTGAAGCTGATTCTGGATGATACTTTCTACCTGATCATCAAAATTAATCGGCGGGCTGATAAAAGTCTGCCCGATGTTTGCAGCAACTAATTGATCTTGTTCTTTTTCTACTTCAACAAATTGTAACCGGGAGGCTGTGATGTTTATACCAGCACATCTCTGAATTCCATTCATCTATCCCGGATTACTCCCACGAGGAAGTATTTTTCTTCGCATCGTTGAAAAGATCTCCAACTGTTCCATAGCCATCAGGATCTTCCAAAAAGTATTTTGTCCCCAAAACTCGTACAGTATCCACCTTTACAATATCACCTCTTCTGTTGATAGTTGTATCAACAGAGGTTGAAGTGTCAATCTGAAGAATGTAAGACTGAAATGATTTTGGTGAAAGTTTTAAACTTTCCGGAGTGAATTCACCATGTGAAAGTGGTTTGAATGGATTGGCCGGTTTCATAGTTAGAGAATCGAATGCATTAGTCACACTATCTACAAATTTATCCGTTTTGACGAAATTAATAAGTTTATCAATATTGTCTGTAAAATTCCCGAATTTCTTTTGCCATAATATTTGAGCAGCCTTTATATTATTCATTCTAAGCCTGGATTCAGTTCTCCAGAACTTATCCTGCTCAACTGCATCTTTAGGATCAATAATTGCCACTTTAATTAAGACAACACAAAGAATTGCGATTACAAGGTAAAGAGCAGCGTGTATATACCAGGGATCGCCAGCTTGGGATTTCATTATTCCTCCGGGAAAATTTTTTTTGTTTCGTTAGTCAATATATAAAAACTTTTTAATTTTGTTAAACTTAACTTCTCCTATGCCTCTAACATCCATAAGGTCTTCAAGTCTTTCAAACTTGCCCCTTTGATTTCGAAGTTCAATGATTTTTTCTGCTGTTTTTTCACCAATTCCAGGCAACTTAATCAAGTCATTGACTCCAGCAGTATTAATATTTATACTCTTTTCAGCTAAAGTTGATAGATCTTTTTTTACATAAGCTATTGTGTCTGATAGTTCCAGCACTCTTCTTTTTATCGCCAGATTACTATCCAGACCAGGATCATCAATATCGAATTCAGGATTTAAGTTTGAATAATAAGCAAAAAGGCTGTCTTGCTTTGCATAATCAATGTGCTTGAACTCAGCAGTATCGGTTTTAATAAATTCAACATAAACAAAGCCAAGAATAAATAATCCAGCCAGAAACAGAATTACAAGAATTTCAGTTTCAGTAAAGCCAATTTTTTTAGATAATTTTTCAAACATCAATCAAAAGAAGATATAAAAAGATTAAAATCCAACAACTAAATTATTTCCAGACTTACAAATTGAGAGATTACAAATTTTCTACAAACCAAACTTGTTGAAAAAATTCTTCTTTTCGTCGTCTGATGAAGCTTTTACATTTGGCATTTCCGATAGCTGCTTAATCAATTCTTTTTCTTTTGAATTTAACTTTTGTGGAATTGCGACGCTTACTCTAACAATTTGATCCCCGCTTCCCGAATAGTTGAGATGTCTGAGCCCTTTCCCTTTCATCTTCAACAATTTACCTGGCTGCGTTCCCGGGTCAATTTTTAACATTGCTTTACCATTCAGTGTTGGCACCTCTACATCCGAACCTAATGCTGCTTGAGGAAATGTTACAAATAAATTATAAATGATATCATCTTTTTCCCTGATGAAATGCTCGTGCGGAAGTTCCTGGAAAACAACAATAATGTCTCCAGGCTGACCACCACGTTTTCCAGCATTTCCATCGCCTCCCATGGTCATATAGTTTCCATCTTCAACTCCTGCAGGCACATCAATCTTTATGGTTACTTCATCATTTATTCTGCCATCCCCGGAACAAGTTCGGCAAGGCGAATCAACTACCTGTCCCTCGCCAGAACAATTATGGCAGGCTGATATGTTTACAAATTGTCCAAATACTGATCTTGAAACAGTTTTAACTTCACCGGCACCATTACAAACCGGACAGGTCTTTAAAGAGGTTCCGGCCTGAGCACCCGTTCCGTTACATTCATTACACTTGACCTGTTTTTTAATTTTTATTTTTTTTGAAGTGCCAGTTGCAATTTCCTCAAGAGTAAGTTTCAGGTTCACACGTAAATCAGAACCGGGTGTTCCGGCTCCACGTCTTCTGGATCTTCCTCTTTGACTTCCTCCAAAGAATTCATCAAATATTGATGAACCACCGAAAATATCTGAGAAGTGGGAGAAAATATCATTCACGTTTGAAAATCCCTCACTTCCAAAACCGCTGCCTCTTACACCTTCGTGTCCAAATCGATCATAATTATTTCTTTTATCATCATGACTTAATATTTCATAAGCTTCAGCTGCTTCTTTGAATTTATCTTCTGCACTTTTATCTCCCGGATTACGGTCAGGGTGATACTGCATTGCCATCTTGCGATACGCTTTTTTAATTTCTTCCTTCGTAGCGTTTCTGTTTATGCCAAGAACTTCGTAATAATCTCTTTTAGTCATTTACTCTATTTCTCATTTTCTGATGATGATTCGGGAGAATCATCTTTTGTTATTTGATTATTATCCAATGATGATTCTTCGCTCACTATTACTTTTGCATGTCTTATTACTTTATCTCGATACAAATAACCTGACTCAACTTCTTCCAACACAGTATGAGGTGGAACAGAATCGTCTTTCCTCTGCATTAGCGCATCATGATAAGCAACATTAAAAGGTTCGCCCTTAGCCAGCATTTTTTTTACTCCCTGCTCATTCAGTAGTTTCAGGAGCTTTTCATAGACCATCTTAATTCCATCTTTTACAGATTTGTTATTATCAATATCGTCAATGTGCTCCATTGATCTTTCAAAATCATCAACGATGGGGAGAAGTTTGATTATAAAAGATTCCGCAGCGTAACTAATTAAATTGAGCTGATCATTTTCAGTTCGTCGTTTGTAATTTTCAAACTCAGCGGCTTTTCTTAAAAACTTATCATTCCATTCTTTTACCTGCTTTTCCAGATCAGCAATTTTTAGCTCAGCTAATTCAAGATGGTTCAGTTCTGATTTGTCTTCCTGAATTTTATCTTCTGATTGAACCGCTTCCTGATCGATATTTTGTTCTTCCTGATGTTTATCTTTTTTATGTTTAGACATAATTCATCTACTCCTTATTTTGTTATCGTGATTTTAAATGTTCAGTTAAAACTTTAGCGAGATAGTCCACAATTGCTACTATCCTGGAATATTCCATTCTCTTTGGACCAATTATTCCAAGTGTACCGCTAGTCTCGCCGAATTTGTATTCCTTGCTTACAAAACTGTATTCTTTAAGTTTCTTCTCTATATGTTCGCTACCTATAGAAATGAATACTTCTTCTTTTTTTGATTCTGAAGATTTTTCCATTATGTGAATTATCACATCTTTATCTTCAATTAACTCAATAATACTTTGGAAATTCTCAGGGCTCTCAAATTCGGGTTGCTGGATAATATTTTTTGCACCGGTAACAATAAGTCTCTCGGATTTAATATCGTCCTTAAAGAGTTTATCCACTGAGTCAACAAACAGTCTGATTATCGGTTTCTGATCTTCTTCAACATCAGAAAATCTTTCTTTAAAAGTATTTCTTATTTCTTCAAGACTTAGTCCTGCCAGCTTTTCATTCAGCAATATTTGAACGGATTCTATCTGAGATTCTCTCATCTCCGTATCAAGCTCCATTGTAATAGTTTTAACTAATCCTGATTTAATACTTATCACAACCATTATTCTTGTGGAAGTCAAACTTACTATTTGGATTTTCTCAAGTATTCCAGATTCAAGATTTGGGTATGTTACACAGGCTATTTGTTTTGTTATTGAACTGAGAAGTTTTGAAGTAATCTTGACCAACTCATCGGTTTCGATAGTAATCTGAGTCAAGCTATTATCTATTAAACCCTTTTCTTTTGAATTCAATTTATCAACATCCATTAAAGAGTCAACATAATAACGGTAACCTTTATCTGTAGGTACTCTTCCCGCAGAGGTATGTGGATGATTGATGAATCCTGAATCTTCCAGGTCAGACATGATATTTCTAACCGTAGCCGGCGAAAAGCCAATGTCGTAATTTTTGGTAATATTACGGGAACCAACCGGTGTAGCAGTCAAAATAAACTGCTGAACAATCGATCTGAGTATCGCTTTTTCTCTCTGATTTAGTTCTTCTGTTTCCATTTTTTCTTTCTATTAGGCATAAAATCAAGGCGCAAATATATTAAAATTAACCTAATTTTGGCAGCCATTGGATGATAGTGCTTTTATTAAGTCTTAAAGTTCACCAGAATTATGAGCGAAGAAATATGTAATTAAAATCCAGCTTTTTTGAATAAGAAACACTAAGTGCTTAATTTTCAAAAAGAAAATTTTACTAAGTTAATTTTGACTGAAGGGAATGAATTTTGGCTAAAAAATACGAAGACGCCGGTGTAAGCATAAAAGCAGGCGAGGAAACCGTAGATAAAATTAAAAGCTATGCTAAATCAACATTTAATAAATCTGTCCTTACAGATATTGGACTATTTGGCGCTTTTTTTCAACCTGATTTAACTCGATACAAAGAGCCAGTTTTAGTTTCGAGTGTTGATGGAGTTGGGACAAAACTTAAAATCGCTATTGAATTGAACAAGCACAATACAATCGGACAGGATCTGGTTAATCATTGTGTGAACGACATTGCAGTTTGCGGGGCTGAACCTCTTTTCTTTCTTGATTATATGGCTTTCGGAAAACTTAATCCTATCATCGGAGCTGAAATTGTAAAAGGATTTTCAATTGCGTGCAAAGAAAACGGCTGTGCACTCATCGGAGGAGAGACTGCAGAGATGCCTGGTGTATATCAAATAGGAGATTATGATCTTTCAGGAACCATTGTCGGTATTGTTGAGAAATCAGAAATTATTAAGGGCGATAAAATAAATTCTGGTGATGTCCTGATTGGTGTTCCATCAACCGGACTTCATACAAATGGTTATTCTCTTGCAAGAAAAGTTCTGCTTGAAAAATATAAACTCAAAGATAGAATTCCTTCGCTTAGAAAAACTTTAGGAGAAGAACTTCTTTCTGTTCATCGTTCTTACCTGAAATTAATAAAAGCATTAAAAAGCAAAATCGAAGTAAAAGGTCTTTCACACATCACTGGCGGTGGTATCATCGGAAACACAAAAAGAATTCTTCCGAAAAGTTTAACTATTAATATTGATTGGAACAGCTGGGACGTTCCGTCAATATTTAGACTTATTCAAACCACGGGTGAAATAAATGATGATGAAATGAGAGAAGTCTTTAATTTGGGCTTAGGACTGTTAATTATTGTTTCAAAGAATCAGGTAAGTAAAACTTTAAAACTTGCTAATGAATTAAATGAGCAAGCATTAATTATTGGTGAAGTAAGTTAAATAACACAAAGTACAAAATAACAAATTTCAGATTACAAATAATATCCAATGACCAAATATCAAATAATTAAAAAATTAAGTTTGGATTTTCACAATTGTGAATTTGACTCTTGTTTGAGTTTTGTCCGTCAAAGACGAGATCTCGCCAAGGGCGGATTTTTTGTAATTTGAGATTTCCAGCTATTACTTATAGTTGAAAAATTATGTTGATAGACACTCACGCACATCTTTTTTATCCAAACTTTTCCCAAAGGGATGAATTCCCGGAAGGCGAACTTGATGAAGTCATCTCCAGAGCAAAGCAAAACGGAGTTGATTACATTCTGGTTCCAGCAACAGATCTAAAAACTGCTGAGCAGGTAATTAAACTCACTGAAAAATATGAAATGGTTTATGGCGCCGTTGGTGTTCATCCTCACGATACTAAAGACTGGGATTCATCACTCATTTCTGAAATTGAAAAGTTAGCAAAGAATAAAAAGATTGTTGCCATTGGTGAGATCGGTCTGGATTATTATTATGATTTTTCTCCAAAAGAAAAACAGATAGAGGCTTTCAAAGCGCAGATTGATCTTGCACTTAAGTTGGGTCTCCCTGTTATTATCCATAACCGAGATTCAGATGAAGACATGATGAATATAATAAGGAGTTATTGCGGATCAGGATTGAAAGGACAATTCCATTGTTTTAACGGATCGCTTGAAGATGCAATGGAGTTAGTCGGAATGAATTTTATGATTTCATTCACAGGAAACATCACATACAAAAAAGCAGATAATCTTCGAAGAATACTTCAGCATATTTCTCCTGAGAATTTACTGCTTGAGACCGATTCACCATTTATGACTCCGGTTCCATACAGAGGAAAAAGAAATGAACCAGCGAATGTAAAACTAGTAGCTGAAAAAATAGCAGAGCTTCATAAGTTGCGAATAGAAGATGTCGGCAGGATAACTTCTTTCAACGCATTCAGAATATTCGGCATCGGAAGTAAACCTGAGACTGCATTCACATATAAACTTGGTGATTCGCTTTATATTAATGTTACAAACCGCTGCAATGCTCATTGTGTATTCTGCCAGCGGAAAGAAAATCCTGTTATCAGCGGCTACAACCTTGGAATGGAAATAAGCGAAGAACCTTCAGCAGATGTCTACATAAAAGAAATCGGCGATCCAAAAGATTATAAAGAAATTGTCTTCTGCGGATATGGTGAGCCTGTCATCAGATGGGATGTTATTAAAGATATTTCCAGATACGTGAAAGCTAAAGGAGGAAGAACACGGTTAAATACAAATGGTCATGGTAATATTATTAACAAGCGAGACATTACTCCTGAACTGAAAGGCTTGGTTGACGTTGTATCAATAAGTCTGAATACATTTGATCCAAAACAATACTC
>JALONF010000010.1 GCA_025455085.1 Ignavibacteriaceae bacterium | reverse complement strand
CGGGTGATATAGTTAGAAGTATTCTTCCGACCAGCATTAATGAAAGAGCAATAAGCAATGATTTTCTTAAACCGATCCAATCTACTGTTGCTCCAAGAAAAAGCATTGCAATTGTGATTCCCGCAGTTTGTATCCCTACCATTCTGCCCGCATCAATATCATCCAGCTTAATAAAATCATTAAAGAAAATCGCCAGAAGACCAACAACACCGAAATAAGTCAAACCTTCTAAAACATATGAAAGGTTGACACCAAATAAAGCACGTGAAGTATGTGCCAGATCCACAAATGGCTGGGATAAGTCCATAATAATATTTTCCGCAAAGCCATATTGTTCTTTAGTTTTAACTTGCTTTGGAGTTGCAAGCAGTACGGAAATGTAGGCAATAGGAGGAAGAGTTAGTGAGAAAAGAAACCAGAGCGTTCCGTTCAATCCCTTGTTGATAGCAGTTCTTGATGTTCCAAGAACAAAGAAAATATAGAACATAATTGCAAGACCGATGAAAACTATTAACAGGTCACTCATATTTCCTCACATAAAAATTTTTATATTATTGAATTAACTGGCATTAAATGGAAAACGTATTTTTTTGGTTAAATAAAATTAACTAATAAATGTTATTAATTATTCTATTGGGGATAAAATAAACTGATGACAATGCTTTGATGATAAAAGAAATTATTTGTCAATTGACTGAAGATTTCCAAGATATCTTGGAACAGTGAAAGAAAATCTGCTTCCCTTGTCTTCCTCACTCTCTACCCACAGAACCCCATTATTTTTCTCGATAAATTCTTTGCAAAGTATAAGTCCTATTCCAGTTCCTTTTTCATTGGCAGTTCCGTCTCTTCGTGTCTGCTCATCAATTCGAAATAAATTTTTTTGATCTTCTGCACTTATGCCAATACCAGTATCAGTGACTGACACTTCTGCGTTATCGCCGTTAATCATTCCCTTTATAATGATCTTACCGCCCGGATTTGTAAACTTTATACTATTCGAAACAAAATTTCTAACTATGGTATCTATCATATACTTATCTGCATAAACAAGTATGTCTTCGTTTATATTAATAATCAGTTCCAGATGCTTTTGCTTAGCGCTTTCTTCGTACAGGTCAATAATTTCTTTCCCTAATTCAGCAAGATTAATTACAGTCTTATCAACAGTTATTCGACCAGACTGAACCATCGACCACTCAAGCAAGTTTAGGATCAGGCCGTATACCTGTTTGGAGGACGAATAAACGCTTGAAATAGCATTCTTAATTTCCAGCGGAGTCATTTCATCATAGGAATGAGTTACATACTCAGTCAAGCCCAGTAGTGAATTAAATGGATTTCTAAGATCGTGCGAAATGATAGAGAAAAATTTATCCTTTGCAGCATTAAGTAATTTTAACTCTTCAGTGTATTTAATCAGCTGCTCTTCGTACTTCTTTCTCCTGGTTATATTCTGAACTTGTGTTATAAAAAAAGATGGCTTGTTTTCTGAATCACGGATTAATGAAATTGTAGTAAGAGCCCAGATAATATCCCCGTTTTTGTGAAGGTATCTTTTTTCAATTGACTTGCCTTCTACCGATTCAGTTTTGAGCAGTTCCTTGGTAAGGTCGAGCGATTTTTCCAGATCACCCGGGTGAGTGATGTTTCTAAAATTTATTCCGATGATTTCCTTTTCAGAGTAACCCAGAATATCACAAAATGATTTGTTGACTTTAGTGAAACGACCATCAGGTTCAAGAAGGGCGATGCCTATCCCAGAACTTTCAAATATATTTCTGAATTTTTCTTCACTTTGACTTAGAGCCACTTCATATTTCTTCTGCTCGGTTATATCGGTTGCAGAACCAATAATTCTTTTCGGCTTATTATTCTCAGAAGGAACTTGTACACCCCGCAGCAATATCCAGCCTATTGATCCATTTTTTTCATTGATACGGTGCTGAATTTCAAAACTCTTTGACTTACCTTCAATACATTCCTGAATTGTTTTCGATACAAGCTCTCTATCTTCCTCATGAACAAATTTCATCCTATCCTTATTAATTTCTTGAATATCATCGTCAACATAACCAAAAAGTGCAGGCATAGTTGAATCAAGGATTAATTTATCTTCATTTATCCACAATTCCCACACACGTGTTTTAGCTGCCTCGGCAGCGATCTGAAATCTCTGCCTGGTATTGATCAGTTCCTTATAGATTTTATTTTTATAAAGAGCCATCTCGACAACCCGGTTGAACTCCTTCAAATCAATTGGTTTGATTAGATATCCGAATGGCTCAGTTTTTTTTGCCCGCTGGAAGGATTCGTCATCCGAAAGGGAAGTGAGATAAATAACGGGGATTTGATGATTCTTTCTTATATAATCAGCAGTTTCAACACCGTCCATTGAACCCATGATCTTTATATCCATAAGAACAATGTCTGGTTTTAAGGTTGTAACTTTTTCAATTGCTTTTTCCCCGGACGTAACAGAGGCGATAATTTTATAGCCAGCTCCGGTCAGCTGCTTTTCAATATATTTTGCAACTATCTGCTCGTCTTCAACAAGTAATATATTTGTATCTGCCATATCTAAGGTTTTTAAAAATTTTCAAATGCCTTCGCAATTTAGTAATGAAAAATCTAAATGGCGTAAAGGGTTATTTGAAGTCTTAGAAGAAATCGATTCTTTTGGATTTTTTGGATAAACCCCTCAATCCCTGCAATCCACCTGTATGTAAAGCTACAATCCGGCTTCCCTCGTTAAAGTAATCTTTAGCTATTAAGTCGTAAATGCCAAATAACATTTTTCCGGTATAAATTGGTTCTATTGGAATTTTGGTTAATGAAGTAAATCTGCTGATAAAATTCATCAATGCGGAGTTAAATTTTGCGTAACCTCCAAAGTGATAATCAAGATTGATATCCCAATTTATTAATGAGCTATTGCCGGAAATTTTCAGCAAAGAACCAACATCTCTTTTTAAAAATGATGCACCTTTCAAAACAGCAAACCCCAGCGCAAAATTGTGTCCTTGCAAGCCCGAAATTAATCCAGCCAAAGTCCCGCTGGTTCCACAAGGGCAGCAGATGTAGTCAAATTCAATATCAATAGTTTTGATTATTTCTCTGCATCCTTTCACGGCAAGCTCATTGGTTCCCCCTTCGGGAACTAAATAAAAATCACCAAATTTTTCTTGCAGTTGACTGATGACTTCCAGCGAGTTTTTGTTTCTGTAAGAAGTTCTGTCAAGATAGTAAAGTTGCATCCCGTTATCTTTTGCAAATGAGAGCGTTGGATTCAATGGCAGGTGCTCTTCTCCTCTGATTATTCCAATTGTGTTAAAATTAAAAATTTTACCTGCAGCAGCAGTAGCATAAATGTGATTTGAGTAAGCTCCTCCGAAAGTTAAAAGAGTATTCTTTCCTTGCTTTCTTGCTTCCTGAAGATTGTACTTCAGCTTATGCCATTTATTGCCTGACATATGAGGATGGTTAAGATCTTCTCTTTTGATGAATAAAGATATTTTTCTTTCCTTCAGTAAAGGATCGTTAACTTTCTCCAGAGGAGTATTTTCATTTATGTATTTTTTATCTTCCAGAATATATATCTATGTTTTTAACCACTAAATTTATTTAATTATTTTTGTTATCATAATAATTATTTAAGCACGAACAAAATAATATGAATAGTAAAGAAATTGAATCCTTAAAAAAAGAGTTGCTAGCAGAAGAAGGCCTTGGGCTTTCCGCTGATCAGATCATAGAGCAAATAAAAATTTTTGAAAAAGGAATTCCATTCCTTAAGCTGTCGAAACCTTGCACAATTGGTGATGGAGCTAAAATAATAACAGAATCTGAGCAGAAGAATTATATTAAAACTTATCTCGAGGCATTGGATGAAGGCAGAGTTATAAAATTTGTTCCTGCATCAGGTGCTGCAACAAGAATGTTCAAGAAACAGTTAGCTGTTTTAAATAAACATACAAGGATTGACTTAAAAAGTATTAAAGAACTTGCAGGCAGTGGCGATGAAGAATGCAAAGCCACGCTGGAATTTATTGAAAACATCCAGCGATTTGCTTTCTATAATGAATTAAAGAAAGTAGTTGAACAAAATGGAAAAAGTCTTGAAGATTTAATTAAGAGCGAAAATGTATCTGAGATTATTCGACTTGTAGCTGAAAATATTGGTTTGAATTACGCTAATCTTCCGAAAGGATCAATTCTCTTCCACTCATATCCCGATGAATCTCGAACGGCATTTGAAGAGCACTTAGTTGAGGCAATGAATTATGCATCGGGTAAGGATAAAGTAGTAAAAGCTCATTTTACAATTTCACCTGAGCATGAAATGGAAATTAAAAAAATATTCGACTCGTTTATTGATAAATACAAAGTTCAGGGCTGGAAGTTTGATGTTAGCTTTTCATTCCAGAGCCCTTCAACTGATACTGTATCGGTTACGATGGACAATAAGCCATTTAGGGATGAAAATGGAAAGATTGTATTCAGACCCGGCGGGCACGGCGCTCTTCTTAAGAATCTTCATGAATTGAGTGCTGATATAGTTTCAATAAAAAACATTGATAATATTGCTCCTGATCATTTAAGAGAAGAGACTTACAAGTATAAGAAAATTCTTGGCGGCTATCTCATTCATGTGCAGGAGAAAGTTTTTGGCTTCCTTCGAAAACTTGATAGTGAAACGACTGATAAACCAATTTTGAGTGAATCCGTTGAATTTATCAAAGCTGAGTTTGATATTGATCTTTCGAATAGGTTGAAAGCAACTGACTTAAATGAAAATAGAGAATTTATTTTTAATTTTCTTAACCGTCCAATTCGTGTATGCGGGATGGTAAAGAAAGAAGAGCATCCTGGTGGAAGCCCATTCTGGGTGAAAGCCGATAATGGAGAAATCACAAAGCAGGTTGTTGAGACAGCACAGGTAGATCTGTCAGATAAAAACCAGGCGAAGATTTATAATGAAGCAACTCATTTCAATCCTGTTGATCTTGTGTGTGGTCTGAAGGATTATAAGGGGAACAATTTCAATCTTGAAAAGTTTTTTAATCCCTATACTGGATTAATTACAACCAAGTCTAAAGAGGGAAAGGAATTGAAGGCACTCGAACTTCCGGGATTGTGGAACGGAGGAATGTATTATTGGCTAACCGTTTTTGTTGAAGTTCCGAAGATCACATTTAATCCCGTTAAGGAAGTAAACGACTTACTCAAGCTGGAACACCAGCCGTTAAAGTCTTATTGAAATAATAGAAGTGGATCACCCCACGTGGCAGATGGGGTGACCGCACCAGGAGGGCGTTATCTAGTTAGCTAAACTTTTCGGTGGATTATGTACTATTTTCCGAATCGTGTCGAATTGTAGATAAGGATATTCTTCTCTTAGAGAGTCAATAGCGTCTCCCGTTCTTAATTTCTGAGCCCGCAGCGATTTAAACTTTTTCCTTATGATATAATCTCTGACAGCTCTCTCATTTATTAATCCGCGGGATAAAAGCAGATCATAAATTTCATCACTGATCAAATCGGATATAGGATTGCTCAGTTCATTTTTTGTGATTGTTGTTTCCATTTGCGCACCCTTTTATGTTTATTGAACTACTCAAGCTCGTATTGAATGAGATTTAGATTCAGGAAAATGAGTGTTCTTAATCTCTGGTCTAAAACTATCAGAATATTGGAGGGAATCAATTACATAATTATGTAATTATTTAATTTTGAAGTGTATAGAAGATACGGATACTACATATTTATGTAGGTAGAGAGTATTTTAGATAATTTTCTTGCGTATAGCCTTGGCTACTGCTTCTGATTGCGTGTGAACGTGAAGTTTCTTGTAAATGTTTTTTATGTGGTGACGGACCGTATCTACACTTATGAAAAGTTGATCTGCTATCTGCTGATAGTTGTTGCCGCCAGCCAATAAATTTATAACTTCCTTTTCTCTTGAGCTAAGCTCGAATTCCTGTTTGTCAGCCTTAACATCTTTTGATTCTTTAAAAGCTGTAATAACCTGTCGTGCAATCTGGCTGCTCATTGGTGAACCACCTTCATAGACTTCTTTTATTGCTTCAAGAAGCTTAGATGGCGGAGTCTTTTTTACGAGGTAACCGCAGGCACCTGCACATAGTGCGTCAAAAACTTTTTCACTGTCCTCATAAATTGTTAGCATCAGGATATCAATATCAGGTTTTATTTTTTTTGCTTCTTTTACTCCCTCAATACCACTAATCCCTGGCAGAGCAATGTCCATAAGAACAACGTTTACATCAAGAGTATTTAGCTTTACAAGAAAGCTCTCACAATCTCCAAACAAACCAACACTCTTATATCCAGTTGTTCCGTTGATAAGGGCTGCAAGTCCTTCTCTTATTGTGTCATTATCTTCAACTATGGCTACGTTGATCATTTATTTGCCGAAAGAATTATTTAAAGAGTGATTTAATACGATTAATTTTTCCAAGCTTTCCTGAGAAGACAACAGTAGTTCCCACTCCTATCTCTGACTTCCAGCTTAGCTTTCCTTTTATTTTCTTTGCACGGTTTTCCATGTTTCTAATTCCATTACCAAATTTAACTTCATTTAAATTAAAACCGGCTCCATCATCTTTAAGTATGATTTCAATTACATCATTTCTAAAAAAGGCTTCAAGCTTTAATTTCTTGCACCCGCTGTACTTAATTGCATTATTGATTGCCTCTTTAAACATCAATAAAAGATTTTGCTTGTAGTCCATCGGCAGTTTGATGTCATCGCTCTTCTCAACATTATTAACCTGGAACGAAATGCCGATTGAGCTAAAGAATTCGTTATAAGAATCTTTAAGTTTCACTATGAGATCGTGTAGTGAATCCCGTTGCGGATTAACAACCCAGACAATATCACTCATTGAATCAACTAAGTGGCGGGCTGTTTCGCTTATCTTTTGCAAATCCTTTTTAACTATTGAGCTTGAATGACCTTCAGTCCTTTCAGCAACTTCGCTCAAAATAGAAATCTCAGTTAAACCTGCTCCGATATTGTCATGCAAATCAGATGCGATCTTTAGTTTTAATTTTTCAATCTCAAGCTGACTTTTTACTCTAATGGTGCCAAGATAGTAAATAAAAAATACGATTATAATTACTATCAGTGTTACGAACCACCAGGTTTGATAGAATGGCGGATTAATAATTATTCTGATAGTAGCTGCATTATCGCTCCATATTCCATCTGAATTAGAACCCTTCACCATAAAAGTAAATTCACCGGATGGAAGATTTGTGTAAGTCGCTGTTCTGTTTGATCCCCCTGTTGATATCCAGGACTTTTGAAATCCTTCAAGTATGTAACTATACTTGTTTCTCTTAGGCATTGAAAAATCAAGCGCAGAGAATTCAACAGAAATAAAATTTTGATCGTACGATAAGATTAATTCATCCGGCTCTCCGTTAACTCTTACATCCATAACTTTTATATTACTAATTACTACAGGAGGGACATACTGATTTATTGTTATGCTATCCGGGTTGAAATAATTAAATCCATTAATACCACCGAAATACATCATACCACCTGAATCTTTAAAGTAAGCTCCACCACTGAATTCAAGACTTTGAACACCATCCTCAATTCCAAACTGAGCGAACTTTTCAGTTGAGGAATTAAATAGAAAAATTCCATCATCGGTGCTCAGCCATAAATTTGATTTGCTGTCTTCAAGTATTCCATAAACAACGGAGCTGGTCAATCCTTGAGCCAGAGAAAAGTTCATAACGGTATTTGATTTAGGATCAAACTGATTCAATCCGTTTCCTGATGTTCCTATCCAAAGCATACCGTTTGAAGATTCGTGTAAAGAAAGAATTTTATCATTGAATGCTGATTGTGAACTTTGAATGTCAAGAGAAACAACTTCAAAGATACCTTTTTCACTATTAAATTTGTTCAGTCCTCCGCCGTAAGTTCCTATCCAAAAATTTTCTTTGTTGTCTTTCAGAATGCAGTATACGCGATCGTCTGAAAGTGAATGACGATCGGATGGGTTGTTCTTATATGACTTAAATTCTGGAACTCCGGAAGTGTTTTCAGCGAAGGTAAGCTTATTTAATCCACCACCAAAAGTCGCAACCCAGATTGTTTTTTCTGATTCTACATAAATGTCCAGAACCTGATTTGCCGATAGTGAATTCGAATTGCCCGGCTCGTTCTTGAATGTCTCTACTTTTTGTCCTGTCCTGTCTATTCTATTCAATCCTCCACTGTAAGTACCTATCCAAATATTTTCCAGTTTATCTTCGGTGATAGATCTGATGTGATTATCAGATATTCCATTACTTTGGTCAAGCGCTCTTCTATAAACCTTTGTCTGATTTGCATCAAGATTCAGAACATTAATTCCACCTCTGTATGTTCCAACCCAAAGATTATCTTTGCTGTCTCTGAACAATGACCAGACAACATCATCATTAAGTTTTAATCTTCCTGCGGAACGACTATTAATCGATTCAAACTTAGAATAATACTTTTGAATTTTTGTAACACCCTCGCCAAGGTGAGAACCTGCCCACAAAATTCCTGATCGGTCAGAAAATAATGAGAGTATCTCAACATCAGTAAAAGAATTTTGGTGATTGGATAATTCTGAGAAGTTTGTGAATGTTTGAGTTCTTATATCAAACCTGTCAATGCCGCCTCCGAAAGTGCCAATCCACAAATAGCCTTCAAAATCTTGCGTGATAGCCATTACGGTATTATCTGAGATACTATTGCTTAGCTTATTGTTTTCTTGATAGCTTTTGAATTTTGCTTTGTCTGGTGTTAATGTTTTATTATTTGCATCAAGTCTGTTAAGACCGCCATAAAAAGTTCCAATCCAGATATTTCCATTAGTATCTTCGAACAAGCTGATTGTTTTATCATCACTCAAAGAAGAATTATTGTTTTCAATTGATCTGTAGTGTAAAAATTTTGCTGATCGGGCTTTGAATTGATCGTTGTTGTTAGAATCATCGAGCGCTAGTTTATTTAGACCTCCGCCAAATGTAGCGATCCATATATTACCATCCCTGTCTGAGATTATATCAATTACTAAGTCCGAGCTTAAACTGAGAGGATCATTTGGATCATTATGAAAGTGAGACGCTCTTCCTTTTTTTCTATCAAACTTTATTAAACCTTTGCCCCATGTTCCAAGCCATAGATAGCCATCTTTGTCTTCAGTGATAGCAGTAATAGTATTAGCTTGATTTCTTGAGAAAGCGAGAGGGTAGTCATAAAAATCTGTCGAGGGATTTTTAATGGTCTCAAAAAAATCATTTACAAAATATCTTTTGAAGACTTCAGTTTTTTTGTCGAAACGATTTAAGTATCCATTAACGGTACCTACCCAGATAAAGCCGTCGCTATCTTCACAAAGTGCAGAAATAAAATTGTCCGAGATCGATGAAGGGATGGAAGCATCATTTGCATATACTCTAAACTCATACCCATCATAACGGTTTAAGCCATCAATTGTTCCGAGCCATAAGTAACCTTCTCTATCCTGTATCATTGCAAAGATTGTGCTTTGAGAAAGTCCATCCGCGTCAGTAAGCTGCTTGAAGATATATTCATCTGTCTGAGAGAATGATGAAGAAAGGATAAGTATTGAGAACAGTATTATATTAAATGATTTCATTGGGCTAAAAATGGCTACGTCTGTATTTCAATTATGCGAAATATAGTAAATTGAAGCATCATTTTAATTATAATTAAATTATCTGCAAGACGGTTATTATTTAAATGTTTGACAATTAAGGCATAATGAAAAAGAATTTATCATTTGATACAATTAAGCGGATTTATTCACTAAAATCTCACAAGATTTTTTCTCTTCCTATAGTGATACTTATGCCGCACAGCCGTTGCAACTGCCGTTGTGTTATGTGCGATATCTGGAAAGGAAATAATAATGTCAAGCAGCTTGAGGAATCTGATATTGCGAAAATGCTCGATTCATTTCGGAAATTGAATACAAAAGAAGTTGTGATGTCAGGCGGTGAGGCTCTGATGCATCCTAACTTTTTCAAGCTATGCGAGATTATCAAATCAAGAAAAATTAAAATCACTCTACTTTCCACAGGCCTGCTTTTAAAGAGATACTCATTGGATATCTTAGCAAAGACAGATGAAGTGATTGTTTCGCTGGATGGCTCAAAAGACGTTCACGATAAAATCAGGAATATTCCGAATGCATTTGCAAAACTCAAAGAGGGAGTTCAAGAATTAAAAAGACTAAGACCAAATTTCAGAGTAACTGCCCGATGCGTTATTCAAAAAGAAAATTTTAAGGACTTTCCGAATATTATTGATGCTGCAAGAGAAATCGGTGTTGACCAAATTAGTTTTTTGACTGCTGATATAACAACGGATGCTTTCAACAGACCGGAATTATGGGATGATCAAAGAGCTGGTGAAGTCAAATTATCCCCTGAAGAATTACCTCAGTTCAAAGAGATTATCGAATCACTTATTCAAACACACCTGAATAACTTCGAATCAAAATTCATCGCCGAATCGCCCGACAGGATAATGAGATTTTATCACTATTATTCTGCTTATTACAATCAAAGTAATTTTCCCGAGCTGAGATGTAATGCTCCCTGGGTTTCAACAGTAATAGAAGCCGACGGAAGTGTGCGACCTTGTTTCTTCCACAAAGTAATTGGTAATATCAGGAAATCGGCATTAGAAGAAATTGTCAACTCATATGAATCTATTTCTTTTCGCAAAAATCTTGATGTTTCTACTAATTCAATCTGTGAGAAATGTGTCTGTTCTCTGAATCTTTCACCCTTTGCTAAGTTGTGAGTTAAATTATTTACCTGTGAAAATTTATAACTCTGTGCTTTTGATTTTATAAATGAAATGATTTTCTCCCCAGGTTTTTTTATGATATATTTCTTCCATTGAAAATTTATACTCGCCTGCAATTGATTTAATCATTTCTAAATCTGCCTCATCTGAAAGGACCATTATTGCATTAGTATTTTCAAAATAATTATTACCTAGCTGTGAGAATAGCTTGCGGAAATACTGAAAATCATCTCCTCCAAACCATGCAAATTCTTTTTCACTTGATGGAGTTTTCTTATAGTATGGGGGATTGATAATTATGTAATCATACCTTCTGTTCGGGATATCATCGAAAAGATCTGAATGCACTACTTCAACATTTGCATCAGTCATCTTCACATTTTTTTCGATGTTATAAACAGCAGTTAAACTTATATCAGAGGCTGTGACAAATCCACCATGTTTCGCTGCAAAGATTGAGATTAAACCTGTGCCAGCTCCAAGCTCAAGAACATATTTTTTATGCAGTTCAAGTTCTTCTAAATATTTGAGCAGGATTTTTGTGCTATAGAAAAATCCGGGATGAAATACTCCAGGAAATACTGTAATTGTGACATCCTTATACTTATAAGATCTTTCTTTCGATAAATATTTTTCTGATGCCGGATAGAGAATTCTGAACGCAAGACTTTTAAGCAGACTTTTCTTCTTTTGCTGTTTCACTCTGTATAAAATCCCTCCACTTCAGGTCTGCGGTATTTTAGCCAGAACTTTTGAAGTGCTTTAAGTTCATATGGAAAACTGTAGAAACCTGTTTTATATCTTAGTAAAGAAAGAAGTCGCATTGTCTTTTTCTGAAATGCGGTTAATTTGAAATCTGATACGGTTGGATAGTGAGCGTTAATAACGGTTTCAAAGTTCAAAATTTTGTCAATCATTTCCGCCGTAAGCCAGGGAGTTAGTGGATTTTTCCGCAGATCAAAATTTGCCCACTGCGGATCAAGCCAGTCGTCGAGGTTTTCAGGAAATTTAAATCCTGATTTCTGAACTTCATTGTATAATTCTGATCCCTCCGTCGGCACAGGGCTGTAAACGTAAATAATTATTTCTGTATCAGGATTAATTTCTTTTATTTGCTTGATGAATTGAATGTCCTCGTCAATCTGCTTATTAACTTTCTCGGGTGTTTCTGCAGGTAATCCTAGCACAAAAGAGTATTCAGGAATGATATCAAACCTCTTCATTCTCTCTGCAAATGCTTTTATCTGCTCACCCGATTGTGTTCCTCCCTTATCCATTTGCTTCAGGATTGCATCGTTTCCGGTTTCAGCACCAAAAAAGATCATCCTGCAGCCGGCTTCTCTCATCAAAGCAAGAGATTCATCACTGTACTTATGGATTGTATCAATTCTTCCTTCACCCCACCAAATAATTTTTTCGTTTCTTATTAACTGAGAAAATTCAACTGTTCTTTTTTCTGAGACGAAGAAATTGTTGTCGTGGAATTCTACTGCATTCGCACCAAACTTATCCTTCAAATACTTAATATCTTTAAAAATAAGATGAGCAGATTTTCCTTTCCATCTTGCTTCATAAATCGGTACTACCGCACAGAAGGAACAAGTAAACGGGCATCCCATGCTTGAGTGATAAGCAGCCGTCTTTGTTCCCAAAAAAGTTTTACCAAGATATTTTTCAAGTGGATAAAAACTGTCCAGCTTTTCATAAGGTAATTGTGGAAGAGCATCCTGATCGAATAAATCAGCTTTGGGAGTTCTGACAAACTCACCATTTTTTTTAAAGATAAGGTTTTTAATTAATGAAGGATCAGTTTTGCTTTCCAAAGCTTCAATTAGCTGGGGAAATGCTTCGTCACCCGGTCCATTAATTACAAAATCTACATAGCCAGAATCAAGCACAACCTTATATTGATTGGCAGGAAAGTACCCACCCCAGATATTTATCACCCAAGGAAATTCTTCTCTGATCTTTTTTGTGAAGGGAATGGCCTGTTTCGGCTGCAAACCCGGCATAACTGTGCAGCCGAAAAATTTGAAATTACCAGTTGAGAGGTGACTTTTGATTTTAGTCCAAGGATCTTTTTCCAGATTTCCATCAACAAAAACATACCCGTATTTTCCTTCAATTGAAGCACCAACCTGCAGAATTGAATTTGGTAATCTGTGCTTTGAATTTGCGCTTCGTGGATTGAATAATATAACTTTGCTCATAACTACTTTTAATATACAAATTTCAATTTACACCATAAATTGCTGCGTATTGATCTAATGTTTCTTTCATCGGAAAAAGGTTGACTGAATTATAATCAAGTGTAGTACTAAGGAGTTTTTTAGTGATACTTAAAAAATCCTCTTCATTCTTTGCAATAAACCATTTAGCGTGTGGTTGAGCACATCCAACATTAAATGAAACTATGTTCATGCCGTTAACAAGCGCTTCCGCAAAAACATATCCTAAACCTTCGAAAGTGGAAGGATGAACAAATATTTTACTTCTTTGCATCAGCATAAAAATTTCCTGTCGGCTTAACAACCCTGTAAACTCAATATTTTCCCTGACTCCTTTTTCATTTGCCATATTTTTTAGTACTGCTAGTTCAGGACCGGTTCCCACAAGTTTACAATTTAAATCCGGATACATTCTTTTTAATTCAGCAACCACTTTTATTAACAAAGAATAATTTTTAAGTGGAATAAGTGAACCAACAGCTAATAAATCAATGTCACGCCCGAGATTCTCCAATTTTTGATCTTCAATTCCCCAGTGAATAATTCCATTAACTTTTCTATTTGTCAGCTTTATAAACTGATCCGACTGATTTTGTGATAAAGCGAATATTTTAATCCTTTCACTTTTTGACAATCTCAAATACCTGTTATTAGATTTAACATCCTGTCCCATCAGAGTGCAAATATGCTCACAGTTGCATTTTTTGGAAAGCAGATTCCCAATCATAGCACACTCACCAAGCCATAATGAATGAATGACATCGACATGATTTTCTTTGCTAAGGTTTTTGGCAGTCTTGATTGCTCGCAGCCAAACAAGTGGTTTCATATAAACTTGATTTTTACCTGCCATCGGAAAAATATTGATACCGTTCCAAATGTATTGAGTATTGCGATAAGGATATTGAAAGGCTAAAACAGAGATTCTGGCAGAAGGATATGATGATTTTAATTTAAGTAAAAATTCTTGTAACGGAGGAACACAATTAAAATCATTCTCATCTGCCGGAAAACCAGGAACTAGAAAAAGAATATGCTTTGCAGAATTCATCTGGTAATTTTTATCCATGGAAAGGGGGAATCTTTGAGTGAGAGTAATCTCAAAACTTTTTTATTAAATGACTTTGGATTATATAAAACTTCATAGTTGAATTCTGAAAGTTCAGAAAATGCATGATGAAAATAATTTTTCGTCATTTCCGGAAAACCAATTGATCGGTAATAATCAGTTGTTCGGTTACTGGCATTTCCAACTTCGCTCTCAGAATAAAAGGGCGAATCGATGATATGAATCTCACCATCTTCATTAATTAGTGTCAGTAGTTTTTCCATAAGTTTTTTGGTATCAGGAAAGTACTGGACAGCAGCATTAATTATAATTATATCAACAGAAGCAAAAGGAATTTCTGCTTTAAATATATCAGCATAAGCAAACTTTATCTGCGCAGAATTAAAAACTTTTCTGCCTTGCTTTAATTCAGGCAGGTTAACATCAACACAAAAGAAAATATGATTGAATGTTTTTGAAAGCTGTCCACTAAACCAGCCGTTACCGCATCCGAGGTCGATAATATTAAGATTTTGCTTTTTTGATTTTAAATATTCTTTGAATCGCTGGAATGATTTAACTCTTAAGTCCCATTCTTTTTTATGTGGATTAGAGTCAGAAGCAAATGGCAGTTTTTTCACTTCATCATCCGAAAATATTCTATTCTCTTTTTCTCTGAGCTTTAGGTAGATTTTTTCAAATTCGTTATTAATTTCCGAAAGAATGTATATACCGTCTTTAAGAGGTGTACGATCTAATTTGAACTCAGCCATTTCGTGTTTCTCACAAACCACATTGCCGTTTTTGCTGCAAATGATTTTGATTTGTATATGACAGCTTCGGGTTTAATTGAACTGTTGTTTATTGTTTTGTAATATTTTACTTCGTTCACAACTCTGCGCACCGCAAAATCATAATACCTTCTTGGATAAGTACGGACAAAATCGCGGTCACGGTCAGTTTGCTTTTCCCAATCGAAAACATTTACCTGGTTGGTTCCGATTTCCTGGAAAAGTTCCGTCCCCCTAATCGGGTAAGCGACCGTAATTGTAAATAGGTCTGGATTGGATTTTTTTAAATGACTTATTGTTTCTTCGATATCTTTTTCCGTTTCACCGGGATATCCCAGCATAATAAAAGTTCCGGTTTCAATATCATGCTTCTTTGCAAGTTGTATCATCTCCCGTACCTGTTCTACTTTAACTCTTCTATCCATCGCATCAATTATTCTTTGCGATCCGCTCTCTGCACCAA
>JALONF010000195.1 GCA_025455085.1 Ignavibacteriaceae bacterium | reverse complement strand
GGATCCATTTTATGCCTCAAAAATTTGTTTAAAAATTACTTACTGAAAATTATCTCTAGTTATTACCAAAGGCAATATTTTTTTGCTTATCGGCTATTAGGGATGGTCAGAGGCGACAAAAAAACTAAATTCAGTAAGAATTCAAGTTTTTGGTGCCGTGTGTAAATTGAGCAAAGTCTTTTATCATTTTGTAAATTTGTTGTGTAAATAATTACCAACCTTTTTTTGAGAACAATAATGAAACCAATAACAATTATCGAACCCTTCAAAATAAAATCAGTTGAACCAATCCGTTTTACTACTCGTGAAGAAAGAGAAAAAATTTTAAGTGACGCCGGCTATAATCCTTTTATGATCCACGCGGATGATGTGCTTATCGATTTGCTCACAGACAGCGGAACCTCTGCAATGAGTGCAAAGCAATGGGCGGGAATAATGGAAGGTGATGAAGCTTATGCCGGCTCAAAGAGCTTTTACCGCTTTGAAGATGCAGTAAGGAAAATAACACATATGAAATACATTATTCCCACTCACCAGGGAAGAGCAGCTGAAAAAATATTATTCTCAATCGTTGGCGGACCGGGGAAATATTTTCCGAATAACACACACTTCGACACAACAAGAGCCAATATTGAATTTACCGGTGCTGAAGCAGAAGATCTTTTAAATGAAATCGGAAAGCATCCCGAACAAAGAGCAGATTTTAAAGGAAATATGGATGTTGAAAAACTTGAAGCGTTCATTAAAGAAAAAGGCGTAGAAAATATTCCTTTGTGTATGATGACCGTTACGAATAATTCCGGCGGCGGTCAGCCGGTTTCAATGCAAAACATACGTGATGTTAAAGCTGTTTGTAAGGAATATGGAATACCACTCTTCCTTGATGCTTGCAGATTTGCAGAGAATGCATACTTCATAAAGAAAAGAGAAAAAGGTTATTCAAACAAATCAGTTTTAGAAATTGCTCAGGAAATGTTTTCGTACGCAGATGGAGCAACGATGAGTGCAAAAAAAGATGCGCTCGTTAACATCGGTGGATTTCTTGCATTAAATGATGAAGAACTTGCAATGAAATGCAGAAACCTTCTCATCGTTACAGAAGGTTTTCCGACTTATGGAGGTTTAGCAGGAAGAGATTTGGAAGCTGTTGCACAGGGGTTAGAAGAAGTAGTTGATGAACATTATCTTGAATACAGAATTCGCAGCGTTGAATATCTTGGTGAAAGACTTGTTGCCGCCAATGTCCCGATCATTGAACCACCGGGAGGACACGCAATTTATATTGATGCAAAAAGGTTTTTACCGAATCTTTCTCCGGATCAATATCCGGGACAATCGATTGTGTGTGAACTCTATTTGGAAGGTGGAGTTCGTGCGGTTGAAATTGGAAGCGTGATGTTCGGCAAATACGATAAGAATGGAAAACTCATACCTGCAATGATGGAACTTGTCCGGATGGCCATTCCACGAAGAGTATATACTCAAAGCCATGTTGATTATCTGATTGAAATTATTCTTGAAGTTTTCAAGAACAGGAATAAACTTAATGGATATAAAATAGTTTACGAAGCTCCAATGCTGCGGCATTTTACGGCAAGGTTTCAACCTTTAAAATGAAATGAAGCTAAAAAAAAATTACAAGTTTGATAATGGTCGACAGATATGGAGAATCATTCCTACCAACGCAGGTAAGCTGATTATTGAAGAACGCGAACCTGAAAAGAAACAAGTTTACTTTCATTGCCTATTGCTTGATTCAGGTAAAAAGATATTAAGCAACTTTCAGCTCGATGATAAATTCTGGGTTGGGATTGAGGCTGTTCGGGATGATGTTATTTACTTTCACAAGTTTGCCAAGCCTGATATGCCCAAGCACAGAGGAATCTTTGCCTTTGATATAATGAAGAAAGAATTCACCTGGCAGAATCCGGAACTGATTTTTCTTTTTCTGCTTGATGAAAAATTATATGCTTACAAAGAAAAATTTGAAGGAAGAGATTATTATGCAATCAATCTTTCCACGGGCGAAATGATTGAAGATGTCGGTGCCAATTATGAATTGATCAATAAACTCAGGGATGAATCAATAAAAGAAGAAGAGAACAATGGTTATTTATTTCCCGAAGTATTTGAAGCTGATTCTGAAACTGATAGTCGAGCAGGTGAATTCATCAAGGCTTTGAGAAATGACTTTGTGGTCTCAGGAAAAATAGAATATTTATTGAAAGATCAACTGTTTTTGATGAGCTTTCACGAGACTAATTCTAATGGATCCATGAATAATCTCTTTAAGGCTGTTGATTTATCCACAGGAAAGTATATTTTAGAAGAGGTAATCAATAAAGAAACGAGTCTGTTTTTAACCGATTCATTCTTTGTGAAAGATGATTTGCTGTTTCTGCTTTTTGGTAAAACCAGACTTTTAGTTTACAAGTTGATTATTTGAATAGGATTGAAATGGAATTATCTGAAAAAGAGAAAATAATATTGTTGAATGCTGTGAGAGAATCAATTCTTCAGGAGTTTAGTGAGAGTGATGTTACTGCAATTGACTACAAGGCTTATCCAAAACTTAAAATGAAATTGGGTGCATTCGTCACGCTTCATATTAACAAACAGCTTCGAGGATGCATTGGTTACATAATTGCCAACAAACCGTTATTTGAAACAATTGTGGAGGCTGCTAAACATTCGGCTTTTGGCGATCCGAGATTTCCTGAATTAAGCAGAGATGAATTTGATGAAATTGAAATTGAAATATCAGTTCTCTCTGGATTTGAACCGATTAAAAGTTATGATGAAATTGAAGTTGGCAAGCACGGACTTTTAATGGAAGAGGGAGGCAGAGCAGTTCTTCTTCCGCAGGTTGCTACGGAACAGAATTATAATCGTGCACAGTTTCTTACAGCACTCTGTCATAAAGCCGGTCTTTATGGAAATTACTGGAAAGAAAGGATGTTGAACATAAAAGTTTTCACTGCTTTGGTTTTTTCTGAAAAAGAAAAAGGAGGTTGAATATGAATTATGTAAGACCAGCGCAGGTTGCAGGATATTTTTATCCTTCAAATCCAGATAAACTAAGGAAAGATATTAATCTTCTGCTGGATGTAACTAAGCCAAAAGAAAAATTTGAAAAGATTTTCGGCCTTGTAGCTCCTCACGCTGGATATGTTTATTCAGGAAAGACAGCAGCTCACGCGTACAATCTTCTTGTCGGGAAAAATTACAAACGGGTTGTTGTCATTTCTCCAAGTCATTCAGAATATTTCCCGGGAATTTGTGTGTTTGAGGGTGATGCTTATGAGACGCCGCTTGGTCTTCTGAAAGTTGATAAAGAATTCCGTGAAAAATTATTAACTGAAGACGAATTAATTTTCAAAGGATATGAAGGACACAGAAGAGAACATGCTTTGGAAGTTCAACTTCCATTTTTGCAATTAGTGTTAAAGGATTTCAAGATTGTTCCGGTTGTGATGGGAGATCAGTCGAAAAGAAATATTGATTTACTGGCAAATAAGCTTGCTGAAGTTACTGATGATGAAACACTGATTGTCGCTAGTTCTGATCTATCTCACTTTTATTCCAAATCTCAGGCCGATAGGTTGGATTCAGTAGTGGAAAAAAGAGTTAGAGAATTTGATTTTGATTCACTTCAGTATGATCTGGATAATCATACCTGCGAAGCTTGCGGCGGCGGACCAATCGTTGCATTAATGAAAGCTGCAAAGCTTAAAAACATCCCGCATTCGATGGTACTTAGCAGGACTGACTCAGGTGATGTTACCGGGGATAACTCAGAAGTTGTAGGTTATTTGTCAGCAGTTTTTTACGGGGATTAACCGGTTTGATAAAACAAAAAATCGCAATAATCGGAGCAGGTAAACTAGCTTTTTCACTAACTTCTGCTCTTATCAAATCCGGATACGATGTCCAAATTGTTATCAGTAGAAAACTCTCTTCAGCAGGAACACTGGCAAAGAAATTTTCTATTCCTTTCTTTTCTGATAGACTAAAAAAAATTCCTTCTGATGTGAACATATTCTTTTTAACAGTTCCCGATGGCGAGATAAAAATAGTTGCTGATAGATTATCGAAGTCGAAGAATAATATTAAGGGTTGGATCTGCATACATTTTTCAGGTGTTGAAGATATTTCTGCTTTGAAATCACTGGAAAAGAAAGGTTGTGCAACTGGTTCGATTCATATCATAAGACCATTCCCATCAAAAAATATAGTTGATATCAGAAAATCACCGGCTTCAATTGAGACGGATAGTACGCGGGCAGAATCTTTCTTGCTTAAATTCTGCAGGAAGTTAAAATTGAAACCACACCTAATAGCTTCTAATGAAAAAGTGTTTCATCACCTGGCAGCAGTTCACAGCTCAAATTTTTTAGTCGGAAATCTTTTCAATGCATTCTCACTTCTATCTTCCAGGGATAATATTCCAAAAAATATTCTTAAAAAGACAACTCAATCTGCACTTGATATCGTTTTTAGGTTATCTCCAGCGAAAGCACTTTCAGGTCCAATTGATAGAGGAGATGTTTATGCAATCAGGAAACATCTTGATGCATTAAATGCTGAGAT
>JALONF010000194.1 GCA_025455085.1 Ignavibacteriaceae bacterium | reverse complement strand
TAGAGAATTGCTAGCAAGACGATTTGCACCATGAACTCCGGTCATCGCTACTTCTCCGCAAGCATACAATCCTTTTAAAGATGTTCTTGAAAATTCATCAACTATAACTCCACCACATGAATAGTGAGCTGCAGGTACCACAGGTATCGGTTCTTTTGTAATGTCAATTCCAAGTTTCAGACAATGTTCATAAATATTAGGAAAATGGTTTTTTATTTCATTGCTGTTTTTATGAGTAATATCAAGAAGTACAAATTCCTCTCCGCTTTTTTTAAGTTCTGAATCTATTGCACGAGCAACGATATCTCTTGGTGCCAATTCCTTTCGTTCGTCATATTTACTCATGAATTCAGTCCCAGTTCTTGTCAGAAGTTTTCCTCCAAAACCTCTGACTGCTTCACTGATAAGGAAGGATTGATCGCCTAAAAAATCTTTGGAATGACGATAGAGTGATGTCGGATGAAATTGAATGAATTCCATGTTTGCAATTCTTGCTCCCGCACGATAAGCCATTGCGATTCCATCGCCAGTAGCAATTCTTGGATTTGTTGTATGCTGATAAACCTGTCCCAATCCCCCAGTAGCTAAAATAGTAGCACTTGAAGATATTTTAATGACTGAACCACTTTTAGCATCCAGGACATAAGCTCCCCAACAGGTTCTACCTTGAAGTGCTGACGATCTTAGATTTTTAATATTGTGTTCTGTTATCAAATCAATCGCTATGGTGTTCTCAATAACTCTTATATTTTTTAACGAGTTAACTATTGTAACTAGTGCTGATTCTATCTCTTTACCTGTTAGATCTTTTGCATGAACAATTCTTGGGTTGGAATGACCTCCCTCCAATGCAAGATCGAGCCTTCCATCATATTCTGAAAAATGAGTTCCCATATCCATCAGATCTTTGATTCGTGATGGACCTTCCTCAACCATTATCCTTACCATTTTTTCGTTACATAGATCTGCTCCTGCAATTAGTGTGTCCTGAATATGTTTATCAAACGAATCATCTTTTGAAATTACCGATGCTATTCCGCCCTGCGCATAGTTGGTATTTGATTCATTTTTATCTTTCTTGGTAACAATAATAACATTTGCGTAAGGAGCTATTTTTAAAGCAGCAAAAAGTCCAGCTATTCCACTGCCAATTATCAAAACGTCAGTATGAATGGAAGAATTACTCATACATCCGGACTTAAAATTTCATTAAATTCTTTTATGAAAATGCTGATATCTTCTTTTGTGGATATCAAGGGTGGAAGAATTCGTAATACGTTGCCATTTGTACAATTAACCAGTATGCTTCTGTCCCTGAAAGATTTAACCAAGCTTTCACAAGGCTTAAATAACTCAACACCAAGCATGAATCCAGACCCTCTAACTTCATTTATTTTTTGGATATATTTTTTACGAAGAGTGTTCAATTCAGATTTAAAGTATTCACCTAGCCGGGCAACATTATTCATAAGCCCATTTTCAAAAACTTCATTCAGTACAACTAAACCTGCAGCACATGCAACAGGATTACCACCAAATGTACTACCGTGATCTCCAGGGTGAAAAACATTCTCATACTTTTTATTTGTTATTAAAGCACCAAGAGGTAATCCAACTCCAATCGCTTTTGCCACGATTACCAGGTCGGGTTCGATTTCATAATGATTAAAGGCAAATGGTTTACCTGTTCTACCTATCCCACATTGAACTTCATCAGCAACAAGAGCAAACTTAAATCTATCTCTTAGTTCTATTATTTTATCTGCAAATTGATTAGATGTAACCTGAATTCCTCCTTCTCCCTGAACAAATTCTAAATAAACAGCAGCAGTATTTTTATCAATATTATCTTCGAGTTGTTCAACATTATTAAATTCTAATTGAACAATGTTTGGAAGCAATGGCGAAAAATATTTTTTATACTTCTCTTTTCCACTTAAACTAAGAGAACCATAAGTTCTGCCGTGAAAAGCATTTGAAAAAGTTATTATTTTTTTCTCCGGTCCGAAGTGTTTTCGGATTAGCTTTAATGAAGCTTCAACAGCTTCAGTTCCACTGTTAGCAAAAAATACTTTTGATAATCCTGAATATTTAACGAGTCTTTCAGCAAGCTCTATTTGCGGAGAATTAATATAATAATTAGAAAGATGAATGTACTTTTTAATTTGCTCTTCAATGGCTTGAATCACTTTTTTATTTCCATAACCAAGTGCATTTACTGCAAGACCGGAAAAAAAGTCAAGATATTTCTTGCCATCAGTAGAAACAAGATAAACACCTTCTCCGTGAGATATTTCTATCGGAATACGTTTATAGGTTTGAAGAAGAAGCTCTTCTTCCTTTTTAAAAATGTTTTCTGGATATTTCATTCAATTAAATGGTAAAAACAACTAACGAACAAAAGTAAATTAAAGTCCAGAACAAAACAACGAATACTGAGGCTGAAATTAAACCAAATATTAAATGCTGAGATTGAGTAAGAAATGCTTTAAATACGAGAAAGATATTCCAGATCACAAGTCCAATTTCAATTGTAAGGAAGAAATATGTAATACTTCCTTTGATTATAAATGGTGTCGGATTCATTGAGAATAAGAAATCTCCAAGAATTACCAGTTCAAGCGGAAAAAGTATAAACAGACCGAAAAGAAACGGTATTTGGGAATAAATAATTAGCGCGAATGTGTCTTTATAACGAATGTCGATTTCGTTTCTTATGCTTATTGATTTATATAAAAAAGAGAAAATAATAAAATAAATGAGAGCAATTCCCAGAACTATCAGATAGCTGAGTTGCAATCCGAGAGTTGATCGGAAATCACCGACGCTAACCATAGCTATAAAACGAGCATTTATAAGATATTTAATGCTTACCAATAATAGAATGAAAAAAATAAAATTCTTATGCTCTGAAAATATTATCGTACGGAAAGCTTTGGTAGGGGCTTCTATTAATGAGCTTATTATCGTCCAGAGATCCAGGTTGTAGATTCTATCTCTCAAATAAAATTTACATCCGGAACATATAGAATTATAAAATGGATTCTCAGAGTTACAGTTAGGACAAGTAACTGAATTTCTCATAAGTGTTTTCATTCTTTCTTAGAAGTAAAATCGGAAATTAGCTCGCGAAGATCCGGTAATGAAATCTTCTTCAACTGTAAAGTCATACAAATGTGCGTCCACATAGGCATCAACTAAATTTAATACATAGAGTAAAACAAGATAGATAGTGAAGTTATCTCTCTGGTCTCTGTAAAAATCTCTATAACTTAAATAAGTATTATTTCCAGTCTCAATAAACAAATCTTTATAGTCTTTGTAAAGATTATTGTTATAAACCCAACCAGAAATAAATAAAGCGCCTACACCCCAGATGACCGGTATCTTCCAGTATGATTCATTGTAGAATTGACCGAAACCAGGAATGACTGCACTGCGTAATACTGCTCCCCAAGGAGATTTTTGCATAACGAATCCGGTGTCTGAGGGAGGGGTTTCCTCGGTAAGTTCCTGTCCGTATGAAAATGTGCTAACTAATAATAGCACAAATACAATTTTAATTATAATTCTTATTGATAATTTCAAAAAGCTCAATTAAACGCTCTAATTCATCTCTTGAGTAATATTCTAAAACTATTTCCCCGCTGCCATCTCTTCTTTGAACACATTTAACTTTGGTACCAAAGGTTACACGAAGTTTATCTTCTATATCACGCAAATTAGGAGTATAAAATAATGCTTTACCTTCTTCATCAACTGGAGTCTTCTTAATTTTTCGTGTGCCACCTTCATTTAATTCTCTAACAAGACGTTCAACTTTTCTTACTGATAGATTTTTACTCAGGATATTTTCAAGCAACTGTACCTGCAACGCTTCATTATCAAGATTGATAAGAGCTCTTGCATGACCGGAAGATATTTTATCCTGGGCAAGTGCATCCTGAATTTTTTGTGGAAGTTTCAGAAGTCGGATTGTATTTGCAACTGTTGTTCTGTCCTTTCCGACTCTTTCCGCAATCTGTTCCTGAGTAAGATGACATTCATCCATCAATCTTTTATATGCAGTACCGATTTCGATTGCATTTAATTTTTCTCTTTGGATATTTTCGATCAATGCAAGAGCAAGCATAAGCTCGTCTGAAGCAACATCGATTATATAAGCAGGAATTTCTTTGAAGCCAATATCCTTGCAAGCCTGTAATCTTCTTTCTCCAGATATTAATTGATATTTATGATCGGGAGTTCGTCTAACAGTTATTGGCTGAATTAATCCATTAGTAAGTATTGATTTCTTAAGTTCATCAAGAGAGACGGGATCGATATTAAAGCGTGGCTGATAAGGATTTCTAGAAATAAATTCTACAGAAATTTTAGCTAATACATCAACCTGTTTCCCATCATCATCTTTAACTTTTGTAAGGTCAGTAGCCGAATCAGTATTCTTGATATATTCCTGAGGCTTTATAAGTGCATCTAATCCCCTTCCTAAACCTGTTTTCATTTTACTCATTTCTAAATGTGTTTACGGATTTTGAATTTCTTTCTATCAGTTCAGCAGCTAATGCCATATAATTCTGTGCACCAGTTGAAAC
>JALONF010000193.1 GCA_025455085.1 Ignavibacteriaceae bacterium | reverse complement strand
ATGCCCTCCTTGCACCGTGACAGCTTTGTGGCCTACCGGGACAGATTTGTGGCGGTGCTGCGTCGGGCAACGTTTACGAACCATATTGCCGGGCCGTTATGGGCAAGCTGTCCTTTGAACAGACCATCTCTTTGACAGAACAATTAAAAAAGAATCGTATTTACAAGCTTAGTTTTTAGATAATTACTCTTGAATGATTATTTCTTCATATCTTTAAATTATACAAATAAACCATCTGGTATTTAGTTTAATTATTTTGAAAAAAACTTATGACCATTAAAGACCTCCGAGTTTTTACAGTTTTGTTTTTTATACTTTTCACGGCTGGGGCGAATGCACAAAATGAAGTCTTTTATCAACCAAAACTTCCCCAGATAGAGAAGAGTGTTGCTAAAAAAAATTTAGAACGTGTTTTAAAAGTAACGTACTTCTTGAACAAAAAAAATACACATGTTAATCCCGAAATCGTCACCGTTTTTGACAATAAATTTGAAATAACACTTAAAAAGGAGCCCATTAAAACAATTTATTTTTCTGACTTTCACGATCATACAATTTATGTTTTTCGATCAAAGGTTCTTAATTCTGAAGAATTATTAGGCTATGTTACATTTAGCGATGTTGTAGTTATAGGAAATTATTATTTCTATAATTTTACAAAATCATCCGTTGATAATCAAATAAAAGAATTAGCAGATTATTTATTTTACTTTCAGTATCAATTACTTGTCCAAAGATACGACTCGCTGATAGCTATTTTTAAACCACTAGCCGCTCAGTATCGTACATTGCAAGTGAAACCCTCTATCTCGGAAGAACAACGAAAGTACGTTGTACAGGCTAATTCCTTCGCACAGGAAAAGCAGTACGCTAAAGCGATTAATCTGTATAATGAAACCATTAAACTAGATCAAACCTCGTATCCTGCTGCCTACTCAAATTTAGCCTTGCTCCACGCTCAATATGACAAATATAGTACTGCAATTTATTATATGAAAAAATACCTACTTCTCGAACCAGAGGCTGCTGATGCACGAAGCTGCCAGGATAAAATTTATGAGTGGGAAGCTAAGATTGGCAAATAGTCAGGTAATTAATAATGAAATACTAATTTGAAATATATGAAAATCAGCCGATTAATGACACTGTTGGCCGTTGTGCTTTTAACGACTCCTACAAATGCACAAACTGAACAAACCTATTCCCATTATTATCCAAAACTTCCTAAAGTAGAGATGTCTGAAGCAAAAACCAATTTAGCATATCTTTTAAGAGAAACTAGATTTGCAACCAAAAATGGACATAAGACTCCCGAAAACGTCGATGTTTTTGACGATAGGTTTGAAATGACTTTCAAAAATAAATACAAAAGGACTTTTTATTTCTCTTATATGCTTAATTTTGCCCTTGGTGTTACAGAAACCTTTTATCCCGATTATAAATTTTATACTTGGTTTATTTCGCTTGGAGATTATACAATCTCTAAATCAAGGGATGACCTAGAAAAACTTACAGATTATTTTTATTTTTTTCAATATCAATTGCTTACGCAAAGATACGACTCCCTGATAGCTGTTTTTGAACCATTAGCCACACAGTATCGTGCATTGAAAGTTAAACCATCTGTATCAGAAGAACAACGAAAGTACATAGTGCAAGCCAATGCATTCAATCAACAGAAAATGTACAAAAATGCTATTGAATTATATTGCAAAGCGATAGAAATAGATCCGACTGCTTATCCGGCTGCCTACACAAATCTGGCTCTACTATCAGCTCAGATACTGGATTTTCAAGCTGCAATTTTTTATATGAAAAAATACCTGCTTCTCGAACCCGAGGCTGATGATGCACGCAGTTCTCAGGATAAAATTTATGAATGGGAAGCTAAGATTGGCAAATAGTCAAGTTATTAATAATGAAATGCTAATTTGAAATATATGAAAACCATCCGATTAATGACATTTTTGGCTATTGTTCTTTTAACGACTGGTGCGAACGCTCAGAGTACTGAACAATTCTACTATAATCCTAAACTTTCTCAGGTGGAGAATAGTGTAGTAAAAAACCAGTTAGCGAATAGCTTAAGAAGTCCGTATTTCTCAGAAGAAAAGGAATTTTATGGAAAGCCCCAAAATGTTTTAGTCTTTGACAATAGATTTGAACTGACTTTTAAAAAATACCACAAGACAATATATTTTTCTGACATACTCGATCCCATTAGAGTTACTGTTACTCATTCAGAACTGACTGCTGCAACCGTAACCTATTATTACTCTATACGGTTTGGGGATTATCTTTTTAGTTGGCCTACGGGGAATCCCTCAAATGCTTCTATAGAAAAATTAGCAGATTATTTATTTTTCTTTCAATATCCATTGATTGTTCAACGATACGATTCTCTGATAGCTAATTTTAAACCATTAGCTGCTCAGTCCCGTGCATTAAAAGTAAAACCATCGATTTCCGAAGAACAACGAAAATTCATAGTACAGGCCAATGTCCTAACTGAACAGAAGATGTACGAAAATGCAATTAAATTGTACAACAAAGTGCTGGAAATAGATCAGACGGCTTATCCGGCTGCCTATTCAAATCTGGCTTTACTTTCAGCTCAGATACAGGATTTTCAGGCTGCAATTTATCATATGAAAAAATATTTACTTCTCGAACCCGAGGCTCCTGATGCTCGCAGCTCTCAGGATAAAATTTATGAATGGGAAATTATGATGCAGAAATAGAATCATTAACTCTAAATCTCGTTATTATGAAACAGATTATTAGAATAGTATGCAGTTTGATAATATTTGTCTGCTTACCAGCAATCAATACAAATATTTTTGCACAGAATCCGGTTTGTGCTTACTGTGGAATACCAATGAGTGCGGCAACCAGAAATTCAGACCATAAACCATCATGCCGGTATTATACTCCGCCGAAATCATCAACAACATCATCGTCAAAAACATCATCCGGGTCAACAACTGGCAGCCCGGCAAGTGTTAGTGAAGTGATAATTCAAAGTGTTATTTCTAATATTCTTTCTGCCCCCGATCCTAAACAACAAGAAGCTGAAGAAAAAGCCAAACAACTTGAATTAGAAAGAATTGCCTTTGAAAAAGCTGAGAAAAAACGTATTCAGGATGAGATAGATCTTGCAAATCACAATAAGCTAATGGAGTCATTTAAACCTTTACCCGGTTCGCAATCATTAGAGTTTAAAGGTTTACCAACAACCGCTGAAAATGTCGCCAAAACTACATCTCCTGAATTATTAGGAGGGGCAACGGAAGCTCTGCAGGAGCAGAATAAATTTGAAACCGATACAGCAACCTGGATTGAGTTTCAGAAAAAAATGCTAAAAGACAGATTATCATACTCAAACAAATGGTCTGCCGGACTATCCAATTCTCTTACTTCAAAGGTACCCCCGTTACCAGATAAAAAGTTTGACGAACTTCAGTCAGGAGATGTGCTGCTAATAGCTCCGGCAACATGGGATCTCAGTAAAGGAATACGTTGGGTGGATCAGTTAGCTTCCGGTTCATCAGAATCAGCAGCTTCACACACAGTCACATATCTTAAAGAAGTAAATGGGCAAAAGCTTTTTATGGACAATCAACCTTTTAAAGGCCCTACAATAATTTCCGAAAAACAATTAATAGAAACCTATGGTCATCGAAGTATGGATGTTGCCCAGCTTAGTACATGTGGTGTTGCACAGCCATTGAATGATCTTGAGGCTGAAAAATTATTTAAAGTAGCTGTTCAGATGCAATCTGAAAACCTGAAGGCTGGCAATTCTAATTATGGTGTCTGGGGTAAAAATGATATATTATGTTCGGAATCCAGTTGGGCTCTGATAAAAGCTTCAGGCAGGAAAATTTCAGGAACAGATTTTGGAATAAAGAGTGGTATTGGTGTTGATTTCAGCCCTGCTGATTTTTATGCCCAGAAGCAATACTTTCTAGTAACTCCTCTAACAATGTCAAAACAGTAGATCTAGAGGAACAAGCTGGTTAATGGACCAACTCACAAATTCAAATATTTAAAAGAGCTATTTTTATTAAGATAACAAACTTTTTATAACAAAACTTTTTACAAATTCTAAAGCAAGAATATAAGCCAGCCCATAACACGGACAATATGGGTAAGTTGTTTGTCACACTTTTTGCTTTTACTCCTGCACGTTAGACAAATTTGTAATGATGCTTGCACCCAGACACGCGCATCTGCCCGCAATTAAAATCCTGCACCGTGACAAATTTCTGGCTCCGAAATAGTTTGTACCGCGACACTGCGCCAGTGCCCCCAATAAAAAACCTGTAACGTGACAGTTTTCCGGCTCCGATCAAACTTGTACCGCGACACGCGTAATGCTCAATAAAACTTGTACCCGGACGGCAAAAAGTGCGCCATACCCTCCTTGCACCGTGACAGCTTGGTGGCTATAGTATCAAGACCCTGCCCGGATGCTGCGTCGGGTAACACAACCTCCCCATATTGCCGGGCCGTTAGTGGTAATGCTTCGGTGCGGCACAAAGCTTAATATCAGCAGTTTATAAGATATTTCGTGTAACATGACAAGTCCAGAACATATGATA
>JALONF010000192.1 GCA_025455085.1 Ignavibacteriaceae bacterium | reverse complement strand
TGACACCTTGGCCTGTATTAATGGTTCCATTGCCGAAGCATTTTATAAAGGCGTGCCGCAAGAAATAAAAATAATGGTTTTCAAAAAACTTGACGCTCTCCTTACAAGAGTTGTAAAAGAGTTTTCCGATAAATTCATTAAATACTAATTGCGTCTAGATAAAATACTTTCCTTTCCACCGACCTGTCCGCCACAAGGCGGATATTTTTTTCTTAATACTAAGGCATTTAACCTACCTCCCATTAGAGCTGGGCAGGCAGACGTAGATTCCGGATTCCCGTACCTCTCGCTTGAATGACGGCATATAACATTCTATGAATTTTTTCTGGAAAGCATTGTTTCTCATCACATAAAATTTCATTAGTTTGAAACTGTTATTCTTTATTCATTCTCCTCAAAATAAACGAGAGGCCTATGGAAGTTCTTGAAAATGTGCTCACTCAAATAAGCGACTTACTTACCCTCTGATTATTCTACTTTTCGGTACACATATCTTCTTAACAATCCGGCTTAGATTAATTCAAAGATTTATCGGCAAAGCAATAAAAATTTCTTTGCGGAGAGATAAGGAAGGGAAAGGTGATATAAGTCAGTTTGGTGCTTTAACCACAGCACTCGCTGCAACAATAGGGACGGGAAATATTGTCGGCGTTTCAACTGCAGTTGCTGCGGGCGGACCGGGTGCCGTTTTATGGATGTGGTTAACCGGCGTGTTTGGTATTGCAACAAAATACAGCGAGGCTTTGCTTTCAGTAAAGTACCGTGTGAAGATGCCGGATGGCTTGATGGCCGGCGGACCAATGTATGTTCTTGAGCGCGGATTGAAGATGAAGTGGCTTGCTGTTTTGTTCGCAGCTTTTACTTCTGTTACCGCATTTGGAATTGGAAATATGGTACAGGCTAATTCAATTTCAGTTTTGGTGAATGAATCTTTTCAGATTCCTATGTGGATTACTGGATTAATTTTAACAATTTTAACTGCCGTGGTAATTATTGGTGGCATTAAATCCATAGCAAAAGTGTGCGAAGGCTTGGTACCTTTTATGGCGATTACTTATGTAATCGGATGTTTAATAATTCTTGGAATGAACATAGAGGGTATTCCCGATACGGTTTCTCTTATATTCAACTCTGCATTTACAGGTCAGGCAGCAATGGGCGGTTTTCTTGGTGCGGGAATGAAAGAAGCAATTCGTTTTGGAATTGCACGCGGACTTTTTTCTAACGAATCCGGTTTAGGAAGCGCACCAATCGTTGCGGCTGCAGCTCAAACTAAAAATCCGGTTCGCCAGGCTCTCGTTTCATCAACCGGTACTTTTTGGGATACGGTTGTTGTTTGTGCAATGACGGGATTGGTAGTTGTTAACTCCGGTGAATGGATGAAGGGACTTTCCGGGGCTGCATTGACAAAACAGGCTTTCAGTGATTTTCATATCGTCGGACCAATTGTGCTTACACTTGGACTTCTTACATTTGTATTCTCAACCATTCTTGGCTGGTCTTATTACGGTGAGAAAGCTGCCGAGTATTTATTCGGGAATAAAGTTATTAAACCGTACCGCTATCTCTGGGTTATGTTTGTTATGATCGGTTCGGTTCTTTCAATAAATGCTGTCTGGACATTTGCAGATATTACCAATGCGTTAATGGCGTTGCCAAATCTTGTTTCATTAATCTTTCTGAGCGGTGTTATAGTTAATGAAACCAAAAAGTATTTGTGGGGCGGGAAACTTGAACAAGGTGATGACGAATGAGCACCGTGTTATTATATAATCAATAAATTGCTGGTTATCAGCAAAAACTTCCGCACATAATATATTAATAGATTTTTGCCCCCCTACTGTTTAGTTTTCTCCCAGCAATTATAAAGGAGTTATTAAATGAAAAAGGCATTAATAATCGTAGAAAATAAAAATAACACAACAAGAAAGTTTGGTGAGGAGATTGCTGCTTTCTTGCTTAATCGTGGACTTACGGCTGAGTTGATACCAATTAATAGTTTTGAACCAAAAAAACTTGAAGGTGCAGATTACTTGCTATTAAGTGGGGGAAGAAACGGAATTTTATTTTCAAGAACGGATAGTGAGTGGGTAAACTTTGTTAAAAGACTTCCTACACTTAACGGAATAAAGACTGCGTTGTTTGCTACGTATAAAATTTTCCCGGGCGGGATGTTCAGAAGAATGAAAAAATATCTTCGTGAAAAAACCGACAATCTATCATTTACACTTAAGTCAAGCGATGGAACGCTTTCTGTGTCTGATAAGCTTGATCTGAATGATTTTATAAGATAGAACCCTCGACTTTCTTTAAGACTTCAAATCTTTTCCATCTATAATCGGGCGGCGTTACCGCCCGATTTATATTTTATAGAGCAGACATTATTAACAGCTCATTACGTTCACAATCAAAAAATTTCCTTCCTTAAATTTATTTGCCCTTCCTTCCCTATTAAGGTGCGCTGTATCTTTTTTAAAGTTAACTTTTTCTCGGAATAAAAATCATAAACATTATTAAGGAGCTAACAATGAAAACATTATTCACTGTGATCTTTACGCTTCTTGTTGTGCACACTCTTCCAGCACAAGTGACCGAATTCCCGGGAGAAAAGAAATCTGCAATTGTTGATAATCTTACTGCGGGAATTGAGTCGGATAATACCGGCTTACATACAAGCGCATCGCTTGTTATGTATGACCTGATAAATGAATCCTATTTAGAAAGCAGCGACGCCTCAAAGGCAATGATTCCTCTTCTAAAACTTTTAAACGACGGCAAAACTGATGAAGAACGAATTGCAGCAGCAGTAGCTTTATATCAGCTTGGTAATCCAATTGGCATTTATCGCTTAAGAGGTGTTGCGGTTTTTGATGACAACGAAAGAGTTGCCACTATTTGTAAGAATCTATACTACTCTTTTCACAAGCTTCACGGGACCGAATATTTAGCAACCTTTTAATTAAGGGTATAGATAGTGTTGTGTTTAATTGAAAGCAGGGATACGTTGCGTGTATCCCTGTTATTCTAATAGAACTTTTTAAAAAACTACTTTAATTCACCTAGCCAGGTTTGTGCAAATTTCCGTCCGGCTTCTGTTGTTTCCTTCCCCGCTCTGTAACATAATTTCCAAAAATTACTTTTACGCTCATACTCCTGCTTAACGAAAAGCGTCCTGTTCTTATCAATCGCAGTCTGAGCACCGAAGTCAATATCTTTCGATTGTTCAAGGAAGGATTCCAGCCAGGTTTTAATTAATGGCTTTGGGTTGTTGACCGGATACTTTGCTTCCCATTCAGCTATATCTTTTTTATGCTGCTCCATCTGCTGATCATAAGCCATTTTTGAATACTCGTCCATTTGAGGACTAAACATCGGGTTATCCGGATTATCGATTTCTTTTAACTGGTCTTCAAGCATTTTTATTGTTTCATCGAACATTGCCTGCTGATCTGCCGGCATCTGAGTTTTTGTTACTTTCATTTCCTCAATACTTTTTTGAGTGCTCTCTTTGGTTTCTTTTTTCAACTCAGCAGAAGTTTTTGGTTTTTCCGGAGGAGATGGCTTTCTTGATTCGCGGTATTCATTATATTTTTTCTTAAACTCTTCAGTTGCCGTAAAATCCCTCACATATTTTCCCATAATTTCAACCTGTGCCGCCCGATCATTTAATGCGATGCTTTTTAATTCCCTAATGCCGGGGAGATAAAATGAATTTGATGATATATCAGAGAAGATCGTATTCTTGGCATCATTTTCAGATAGCTTAAGTGTCTGCAATAAGGTTTTTGCTCTGTCGTCTATTAATTGTCCGGTGTAAAATCCTGCAACAACCAGTAATAGTGGAATAACAAAGAAAATTTTTTTCATACACCCTCCTGTAAATTGATAAATGATAAAAACATTGTGTGAAAAATTCATTAAAAGCTAATTCATTTGCAATAGGGACAATTTTGATTAAAATTTTAGAGTGCTATGTACAGCCATTGTACCCGGATATGTAAAGTAAATAAAATAACATATCTTATTTCAAATATTCTGTCTAATTTTTACTATATAAATCTTAAGCCTGAATATTTTTGCAATTATGAAAAAAACTTTCCACTGTACATTAATAATTTTCATTCTGTTGATTACGGCTTTTCCATCATTTGCGCAGATACAGCCGTGGCAAAAGCTGCAATCACCCGTTAATGTAACTTTACGATATTTACATTTTGTTGATAGTCTTGCTGGCTGGGCTGCAGGTGAAGCAGGAACGATTATCAGAACAACAGACGGTGGAGATAACTGGGAAATTCAGAACAGCACTGTTCAGACTTTTATAATGAATATCTTTTTTGTTGATAAGAATTTCGGATGGGCATTAACACTAAGAGACGAATTCCCATTTACATCAATATTGCTTAAAACCACAAACGGTGGAGACGAATGGCAAGCAGATACTTTCCCAGACACCACAAAATTAATCAGAACAATTTTCTTCTTTGATTCTCTGAATGGGTTTGCGGGCGGATCTTATATTGCCCACACATCCGATGGCGGACAGAGTTGGACCGAGTCTGAAGTTGACTCAAATATGGTTTCAGGTTTTCCAGTCTATAAATTTAATTTCCTAAACAGTGAGTTCGGATATGCCTGCGGCGGAAGAATTGATGTTGCCGGTGTTGTGTGGCGGACAACCAACAGTGGTTTAAATTGGAGCGCACAGCGTATAAGTGCAGACGAGGTTTTTGATCTTTTCATTCTGGATTCATTAAATGCAATTTCTCTTTCCGGAGATCCCGAGGGCCGCTTTGGAATAGCAAACCTAAATACAACCAATGCGGGAATATCATGGAATTTTGAAGAATTGTCCTTCACCGGTCTCTCATTCGCAATTGACTTTAGAACATATAATGAGGGCTGGTCTGCTTCGGGCTACAAATTCTTAAGAACTACAAACAGAGGTGTAACCTGGGAAGAACTTAAAACTCCGGACAGTACTGTGATTTATGATCTTCAGTTTATTGATGCAAGAACCGGTTATGCAGTCGGAGAGAATGGAGCGATTCTCAAACTTAACCCATCTGTGGTTGGGATAGAAAAAGAAATTCCCTCTCCGGAAAATTTTATCCTATATCAGAATTATCCGAACCCTTTTAATCCAAGCACAAAGATCGAATTTCGAATTTCGTATTTCGAATTTGTAACTCTTAAAGTTTACGATGTTTTAGGTAGAGAAGTAACAACTCTTATTAATGAATACAAAACAGCAGGTAAATATGAGGTTGAAT
>JALONF010000191.1 GCA_025455085.1 Ignavibacteriaceae bacterium | reverse complement strand
TAATTCGTGTTTTTTTTAAATAATTATTTAGTTTAATATAACAACTAAATCAAAAAACAACGTTGGTATTATTTAAAATGGCACTTAGTGCCCCATACTGTTTATTACTAACAAAAAATTTTTTCAATGCGTCAGCAAACCTTTTTGCAAAAATCGCTCTTTTCAGTTTGAAAACCAGTAAAAGAGAAAATTCGCATAACAATTGCCAATAATTCTTACCCCGCAAGAACAGTTGCGTATATCAATTAAACTTATAACTTTCCTAATGAAATTATGCTTTACTCGGAGAGAGTCAGAGTACAGCCACGAGTAACTTACCAAAGACTGCACACCTAAATACTCTCCCGAAGAAAAGGATTAAACAATCATACATATCGCAGGGAGGCTACATGAAAAACTTCGAAAATTTTTTTTCAGCTAAGATTACTATAATTCTTTTACTCTTTCTGACACTTATTATTGGATGTAAGGAAGATAATCCTACCGAGCCAGAACCAGATCCTGCGTCAAATTTACTTCCCGGGGTTGCTTATATGGGGCACGGCTATAATGTTTTTGGTGATTATGCAAAAACAGAATTTGTAAAAAGTGCACTCTTTAAATATGATAGTTACCAGACAGTGGAGGTTAATGGAAAGTCATATAATGTACCATCAGACATCGAATACATCTATGTTAATACCGCTGAATTTAAAAGCATTTCTGGCATAAATTCACATGAGTACAGAGAAAGACTGGGGATTAACGCAAGTCTAAGTGGTTCATATTCATTTTTCAGCATGTCTGTTACAAATAACTATAACGAAGAACTTTACAAAAATAGTTACAGAGCCTTTTGTACAATTCAAAATGTTATTAAGAAATGGAAGTTAACTCTGCCTTATACCGATTTCACAAAGCTAAAGACAATGCTGACTGATCAAGCCAAGAATGATATTGCAAACCTTGCACCGGAAGTACTTTTCAACAAATATGGTACACATTTTATAGCTGAGCTTCTTATTGGTGCAAGAGCGAATTATAATACCTGTGTTACTAAATCTACAGTGACATCCTCTATAAAAAATATATTTCAACTTTGTGCCGAAGCAAGTTTTAAGAAGAAATCCGGATCTGGCGATTTCAGTATTGTAACAGAAGAACAAAGACAAATATTCGAAAGTAATTCATACCAGGATTTAAAAGTAGCTGGCGGAAAACCAGAGTATGGAAATTACATCTTTATCGCAGGTAATTATGAAAAATGGATTGAATCAATAAATAATATACAAGACTTAACAATATCCGATTTTACGGATAACAGCTTAATACCTATTTGGGAGCTCTGTGCAGATAATACAAGAAAGAATGAACTTATATCTGCATTTAATACTTATGCCGAGCAATTTGAATTACCTGCTTTAGTGGATGAAGCAGTAGATGGAATCTACTTTGAAGTATCTGATTTTGCAGTCGTGACACCCGAAGAAGGATGGACCCTAATTCCCGAAGATTTGAACAGGGATGCCGATGGGAAATACATCTTTCTGTGTTATAAAAATGGGCTCGATGATCAAGAAACAATTTCTGATATTACATTTACTGTAAATAATCAGGCAACACCTCCCGGGTTTATAAAAATACCGCAGGATTTAAATGAAGGCTGCGGAAGCGGCACAGCATACATTTATTTATGTTACAAGAAAGAGATAACAAGTAATCCAATTCGCCAAGTTAATATTCTTATAGGACAAAATGCTCAACCAGGTCCTGGATTTGTATTTGGTGAAAATTATTACTGGCAGCAGAAACAGGATCTAAATTATGATGCGGGTGGTAATTATATCTGGCTGATTTACTCAAGAGATCTTCCTAATTTCTGGTAAAAGAAATGATACTAGAAGTAATTGATTTAAAAGGGCGAGCCAACAACTCGCCCTTACAATTTACTACCAACTACTTACTAAAAACTATTTCAATACCTCAACGAATCTTTATACTTATTCGACGTTTTTCCATACATTGCGGAAAGTGCAAGTTTAACTTTCTAAACACTTGGTTCTCTACACAGAAATTTTTGAAACAAGCATAAGGTTTATCTTTTAGGCGAAATGATTGAGAAGATCTTTGAATGCATCGCGAATGCTCAGGTAATTCTTTGAACTCCCGAACTGGATTAGCTTTTCATGCTTTAATTGAACGGACACCAAACCTAGATATCATGTTATTATGGACTGTAACCTAACTTAAGAACAAAAAACCATCAACAGAAAGCTATACTTTTACGGTTTTATATTTTCGATTACTCATCATCAACAATATAAAACCTACTACACCTGCAATCAGTAACCCAATATCTTCATACATTGTTAAGTTTAATGCAGCTGTAAACCCGATAATACTCCAAAGCAATGGAATAATTAATAAATGCACGGGCATTTTTTCATTTGTAAAAAGTAATATCCCAAATGTGAAAATCGTTGTCGGGCAAGGCAAACCAAATGTTGGAGAATACGGGTAAGAGTGCCCCAGAATAGTTCCGAGTACTGGGTAAATAATCAGTGCATATAATAAAAAAATTAAGCCCACATAATTATAAGTGTTCTTCCTGTATTCGAATGAAATTTTCTTTCGAATAAGTCCGCAGCCAGTGAACATAATCCCCTGCAGGATAAACAATCCGCCGAAGATGTATGCTGCTTTGTTAATTTTTGAAAAGAAAATTATGTGATAAACAATTCCCATCCACAGCCAGAAGAATGAAAGCACGATACTGATTATTTTGTTCAGGTTTTTGTTTCCGGTGGAGAGCAGGTAGCTGCTGAGAAAAGCAATCAGATAAAAAACAATTTGAATCGGGAAGATAGTTTGGTTATAATCCTTAAATACGTTTAAGAACCCGGTTAGTGAAAAAGGTAGCTGCATATTAGTTCTCCCTCTGTTTGTTTTATCTGAATAGTTAAATCAGAAATACATTCGTCGCAAAACTTCAATTAACATCAAAACAAACTTGGCCCAAAGACAAAAAACCACCAAACAGTCTAGACAAGAATAACATCAAGAGGCATCATCACATTCACACTTTTCTCCCAATTGCAAAAATTCTTTTATTTTGCTTCATCCGGTTTGTTCTGAAGTTCGCCAAAATTTATATTGAAAGAATGTTTGCCCTTGGCGGCAATCTTTGTGATAGTTTCAAGCAGCTGATGGAACTTTATATTATCATCGTCTTTCATTATATCTGCAGCGTTCTTGAGTGCCCTTGCAGAAGCCACAGCAGTTCTTGCATTTTCAAGATCAGCCTTCGCTCGGATCTTTGACTCAAGCTGTGTCATAAAAACATCCTGAATGTTTTTTGGGAAGGTAATATCTTTTATTGTAGCGTATTCAATAGTAATACCAAGTTCATTTGCCTGCTTCTCCATTTCTTCTGTTTTAAGATTTGCAAGTTCATTTCTTTTTTCGTTAAGAAATTCGCTCTCTATTTCAGAAATTTTGCTTCTCACTATGACCTGAGCAAGATTACTTATTCTATGCTCAATCTCGCCGAACATAGCAGCCGTAGTAAAGCCAAGCGTAACCTGTCTTAGAAATTTTTCTCCCTCAATAAGTTTGTATTGAATGTTGAATGAAAACCGGAGAGCAATATTATCTTTGGTAAGAACTTCCTGGTTGAGGACATTAATTAATTTTGAATTTGTTGGTAAACAAATTAATTGAAACTCTTTTCCCCAACTGGATTTTTCATGGATACCGGTTTCAAGCTTTTCAATTAATTTGTACTTATCAAAAAGATAACCAACCTCATTTTGTCTTACTCGGAAGGTAGTTTTAAAAATTCCCATTTTGTGTCTCCTTAGGTTGATTGATAATTAAAAGATGAAGAACACCGGGAATGAGGGAAAATGGATTAAGTAACAGGATAACCCGTCACGGTATCCTCCATCTTACAAGCCCAAATCCAGTTTGAGCATTTCTGCCCCCGTTCCTCATCTTTATATTTATGTTAGTGAAGGTTCCACAGACCAGTGCGATTGCTCGCGGTGGAGTCTGCTCCGCAATACCCTGTTCGTTACGCAGACCCCCAACTGTAATTCAGTTGAACAGGTGGCGGTTAAAATTTTAAATTTAGTTAAAGTAATAATCGAAAATAAATTATCAATAAATAGTAAAATTCTATTGAGTCATTAGAAAATCTACTCTAGTAATTTTTTCAACGAACAAATTTATTGACGCGTTTTAAACTTAAATTAAAACTGTAAAACCTTCAACCCCTTAATACCAAAAGAATCTTCTCATTTACTAATCTAACAACTTTTTCCCAACCGCAAATATTCGCTCGTTGCTTATTTCAAAATCATAGGGGTTGCGTTTATCAATAAACTCCAGCCCAAATCTCGCTTCTTTAAAGTAACTGATAATTTCCTCCTGTGTAAAGAGAGTGGAATAAATTTTTGTTTTTATTCCCAGCAATTCATCAACGTATCCTTCAGTTGTTCCGGCTTTAACAGATAGAAGAAGATAGGCGTTTGGTTTAAGAATCCTGAAGAACTCAGAAAAAATTTTCTCTAAATAAATTTTAGGAGTATTGATAATCGAGTAATAAGAGACGAGCCCATCAAAAGAGTTATCATCAAATGGCAAAC
>JALONF010000190.1 GCA_025455085.1 Ignavibacteriaceae bacterium | reverse complement strand
AAGACTGATGATTATACAACATTTAATGCCGGTTTAGGTCTCGACATGGTCTTTGGTAAATTCAATCTGCTTCTTTCAGGCGGAGTGAATAATATTTCTAACCTTGTTTATGTTGGTTTTGTAAATATCAACTCAAGTAACGGCAGATATTACGAAGCAGGAGAGCCGCAAAACTTTTATGGCGGTATAAACTTCGGATATGCTTTCAATTAAACTGTCTCTAAAGCGGTTGGCATTCGGCTTGTCAACTGCTTCTTTTTTCTTTCTGATTTTAACTTTACTTTTATAGCATAAAACAGTTCAATTTATCTTTATTAATCAGCTAATGAATTTTTCCAGAACCATTTCTTTTTTTGCTCTGTCAGTTATTTTTTCTTTCAGTATTTCTTCTGCACAAAGCACTCAGAATAGACCTTTCGAACTAAGCCTGGGTAAAGAAGCAACAATTATAAGTGCCGGAGCTGTAGTAGGTGCAGCAGCTTTTTTAATTATGTCAAATAATAGTAAGCTCACAGAGGAAGGAGTTAATTCACTAAGCCGGGGAGATGTTAATGGTTTTGATAGAATAGCAGTTGGTCCATATCAGGAAGATGTTTTAGGAGATGCCCTGCTTTATGGCTCATTCCTTTTGCCAGTAACCTTCCTCACTTATGAAGATACAAGAGAGGACTTTGGTACGCTCTCATTAATGTATGGCGAAGTTATACTTGTCAATGCAGCTATAAATGGATTGGTTAAGGGATTAACAACAAGGAACAGACCTTTTGTATATGATGAAAATTCACCTACAGACAAAAAGTATGAAGTGGGTGCCAGGCATGCGTTTTACTCCGGTCATACTTCAACGACTGCTTCAAACTCTTTCTTTACAGCGAGAATATTTTCAGAATATTTAACAAACAACACAGCAAAAACTTTGATATGGTGTGGCGCTGCTTTAATTCCGGCAGTTACAGGATTTTCGCGAGTGAACACACACAACCATTTTCCAACTGATGTAATTGTTGGATACATTGTTGGTGCGGCAATTGGATATCTTATTCCCGAACTGCACGAATATGAAAATCAAAGCAGCGAACCCGTTATAACTGATCAGATTATTCATAAACCAATATTCGGTTTTCAAATCAGTTTTTAAAAGGAGGAGACTGAAATGCAAACATTAATTCAGGTAGTTTGTTCAGAAAAAAAATCTTTAAGAGATGTTATTGCTCACGATGAGAAACTTAAGAAATTCAATTTTTACGTTGAAGCTAAACAAAAACCCGGCAGAAGTCCCGGCTGGGCAAAAATTCACAGCACGGATACGAATGTAAGAGGAGCAATTAATATTAGCTGGCAGGGCAGGCTGAACATTCTTAACTGCAGAGTAATTACCAAGGGAACAGGAAAACCTGCAAATATTATTGGTGATTTTATGAAATACCTGCTTACAAGGTTTTCAAGAAAAATTGAATCAATTATTATTGTCCCTCGGTGATGTAAAATGATCCTATTCTCATTATACATTATTATTTTTCAATTTATAAATTACCGAAAACGTTTTGATAAGACTTGAATTTTTTACGTTAATTAGTCTGTCGATCTTTATTTCAGATTTTTCAGTCGCTCAGGTAAAAAGCGCGAAACCATTTGAGATAGACTTTACCAGAGAGGCAATTATATTTGGAGTAGGATCAGTTGCTTCAGTTGCCGGATTTGCAATTCTTGAAAAAGTTAAACCGCTCACTATTGATGAAATAAATTCGCTTGATCCTGAAGTTGTGAACAGTTTTGACAGAGATGCAATCGGACCATATCAGGAAGATGTTGCAAGTGATGTGTTACTCCTCTCCTCATATTTGCTGCCGGCTACTTTCTTGCTGCATAGACAGGCAAAGAATGATTTATTAGATCTGGCTTTAATTTATAGTGAAGTGTTATTAATACAGGCTAGTATTAATGGAATAGTTAAAGGATCAGTTTTAAGAACAAGACCTTTTGTGTATGATCTGCAGACATCTCTCGAAGAAAAACAAACCATCGATGCAAGAATATCATTTTTCTCAGGACACACCTCAATGACTGCGGCGATTTCTTTTTTCACCGCAAGAGTCTTTTCTGCTTATGTTGATGATGATGCAGCAAAGATTTTAATCTGGAGCGGCGCTGTAATTTTACCTGCAGTTACTGCGCTTTCACGTGTAAATAATCATTGGCATTTTCCATCCGATGTGATGGTCGGTTACGCAGTTGGTGCTGCAATTGGTTATCTCATCCCCGAACTACATAGATCTAAAGCAAATGGAGTCAGTAATCTTTCAATCTATCCATCAATCAATTTGAATAAACCAACGCTTAGTCTTTTGCTGAAGTTTTAAGACAACCGAAAACTTAGGCAATCAAATTTTTAATTTTTCATTTCTCATTGCTTCTCCCTTCTCACATCTAAGAAAACCTCAAACTTTGCTTTCCATTAATTGAAAACAATTTAAGGAAAACAGGCCGAATTTGCTCATTTCATATCTATAGTTAGTTGCTTATTGTGGAATATTATTTGAAACCACCCTGCGACCACTGGCAAAGGGGAAGTTTCCGGAGGTTTCTCATCAGGGGAGAGATTATTAATTAAATTAAGGTGACCGTTCCAAATGTTAGAGTTAAGACTTTCTGAAGAACAACAGATGCTTCGTGAAATGGTGAGAGACTTCACCAATAACGAAATAAAACCCATTGCTTCGAAAATAGATCAGGAAGGGAAAATTCCTGAAGACTTAATTAAAAAAATGGCAGAGCTTGGTTTTCTTGGAATATCCTTCCCGGAAGAATACGGCGGTGGCGGAATGGGCGAGGCTGGTTATTGCTTAATGCAGGAAGAGATTGCACGTGCATGTATGTCCACCGCAACTTTCATCGGTGCACATCAATCAATAGGCTCAAATGCAATTTACCTCGGCGGCAGCGAAGCACAGAAGAAAAAATATTTAACCCAGCTTGCTACCGGTGAAAAGATTGGGGCATTCTGCCTTACTGAAGCACAAGCCGGCTCAGATTCATTTCATCTTAAAACAAAAGCTGATCTTGAAGGTGATCAGTGGGTTATAAATGGCGAGAAACTCTGGATAACTAACGGAGGTATTGCCGGAATACTTTCTGTTTTTGCCAGAACGGAAAAAGGGATCAGTGCTTTTATTGTTGAGACAGATACTCCCGGTTTTAAAGCAGGTCCGCCTGAAAAGAAAATGGGAATCAAAGGAAGCACAACAAATGCCCTAAGTTTTGAAAATGTTCGAATCCCAAAAGAAAATTTATTAGGAACAGATGGGCGCGGATTTTTGATTGCTATGAAAACTCTTGATGCAGGCAGACTTGGACTTGGTGCCGCTTGTCTTGGTGTTGCAAAAGAATTACTGGAGCTTTCAACAAATTATGCAAAGGAAAGAAAACAGTTTGATCATCCTATAAGTTTCTTCCAGGCAGTTCAGTTTATGCTGGCTGAAATGGCAACAATGGTTTTCAATATGGAGTCAATTGTATACCGGACTGCAACTGACTATGATCTTAAGAAAGATATTTCCACCAGATCAGCAATGGTAAAACTTTACTGTTCCGATGCGCTCGATGAAGTAGCTGACCGCGCTGTTCAGATTCATGGCGGAATGGGTTATTCGCAGGAACTTTCAATTGAAAGATATTATCGCGATTCCAGAATCAACAGAATATTCGAGGGTACTAACGAAATTCAGAAAGGAATTATTGCCAGAGATATCCTTAAAAAAGGCGGAAAACTTTTTTAACTTTACATTGAGGTTTTATTATGACTTTAACTGATGAAAGATTATCAGAAGTATCAGAAAGAACCGGGGAAAGAAAAATTATGAGCAATAAAAAAATATATTACTACCGGATTTTTGACGACACGGAAAAGCTGAACTATTTAAAGAGTTCATTATCGCACGAAGAAGTTGAGCGCTGGTTACGAGAATATGAAAAAACCCATCAAAAATATTTTAATCCGGAGTTTATCAGCTATCTGCGCGAGCACGATAGTGAAGCAGAAATTATTGAAATAAGCGATATATCATATTAATCCCACCCAATATTTTATGTCGTTTGTGTGTTCCCGGCATCCTGTACGGTGTAATGCTGTCCTCGGCCGGGAATATTTTTTTTGAGTTGACATCATAACAACAAAAAATTTATGAAAGAATTTATCTTTAAACCTTTCGGTGAAATGACCGAAACGGACTACGAAACAGTAGGCTTCAAATCAGGTCTCGAAATTCATCAGCAGCTTTACACCGATAAAAAATTATTTTGTCATTGTCCTGCAGGTATTTACAGCGATAACTACGATGCAGAAATATTAAGACATATGCGTCCCACACTTTCTGAGCTTGGCGTTTATGACGGCACCGCTTTGATGGAATTCAAAACGAAGAAAGAGATCATTTACAGGATTAACAGAAACACAGTCTGCACTTATGAAATGGATGACACTCCGCCATTCCTTATCAATGAAGATGCCCTTGATATTGCACTTGGAATCGCTTTATAACTGCAAGCTTGTTGATGAACTTCACATAGCACGAAAACAATATCTTGATGGAAGTATTCCAACTGGATTTCAGCGGACAGCAATTTATGCAGTAGATGGCTGGATTCCGTATAAAGACAGAAAAGTAAAAATAGTTCAGATGTCTATCGAAGAAGATTCCTGCAGAGAAGTTGCTGACTATAATCACAACAGAATTTACCTGACTGACCGATTAGGAATGCCCTTGATTGAAACAGTGACAGGTCCTGATATGCGTACTCCGTACGAAGTTGCAGAAGTCGGATGGATTTGTGCAAGCCTTGTAAGGAGCACTCACAAAGTAAGAAGAGGGATCGGT
>JALONF010000189.1 GCA_025455085.1 Ignavibacteriaceae bacterium | reverse complement strand
TGTAACCACCGTTATTATTAAGTATGAGAGCAGCATAAAAAACATTGAAAGCAGAAATGGAATACCAATTTGTTGTATATCCGGATAATCTGTGAAATTAAACATCGAAGACTGATAAAGACCCATAAACACTCCTGCCAGTAAAATAGCCGGAGCACTGATTAAAAGATTTGATTTAAACAAAATTTTGAAATTACTTTTTATATAATCAAAGGTCGCATTTAACAAACCGCCAAAGTCTCTTACTTTCCTGAATTCAATTTTATTCTGATTCAATTTCGTCCACCATTTTGTTATAAATTTTTATTGGATAGATAATGAAATACCAAACCACAAATGCCAGCGAACCAAGAATAATAGTTAAACTTAAGAACACAGGCATCCCTGTATGCCTCGTAACAAATGCTTCGAGGAAGCCTGCAGAAATGAAAATCGGGATAAGGCTTACAATCATTTTCAGTCCTTCTTTAGAATTAATCATAAATGATTGTCGACGGGAGTATGTTCCGGGAAAAAGAATACTGTTGCCAAGAACTAATCCGGCAGCGCCGGCAATTATTATAGCAGAGATTTCAAGTGTACCATGAATCCAGATAACAAGAATGGATTCAAATAATAAATTGTGAATGTGAAAGAAGTATTGAAAAGCTCCAAGCATTATTCCGTTAGACAAAAGCACCCACGCAGTTCCAAACGAAAGCAGCAGACCAAACATAAATGCAATAAACGAAACCCTGATATTATTAAAAGTTATTCCGAGAAACATATCGATTCCGTTCATTTGTTTATATACAGCCAATGGATCACCTTTATCAATATTTTCAAGAGTCATATTCACATAGCTGTCGCCCATAATCAATCTTACAAAACCTGAGTCGCCAGCAGATGACACAACACCAATCAGCATTGCAAGAAAAAATATGGAAAAAGAAATAATAATTTCCATCCTGTGCTTATAAAAAAGTAATGGAGCTTCAAATTTCCAGAAACGAATGAATCTTTCTTTTTTTTCCTTCTTACTTTTATAAATTGATTGATGAACTTTTGCAGCTAGTGAATTAAGATATTGAGTGGTTTTACTGCCTGGATAAAAAGTTCTTGAATAAGAAAGATCATCGGTAAGCTGAATAAAAAGATCAGCTAATTTATCCGGATTTACATTCTCTTTTGAAGAAAGAAATGCTTCGACTTCTTTCCACTTCTCAGCATTCTTTTTAAGGAATGATACTTCTCTCAACTTATTTCTTAGGACTAATTTTCATCTTCGTAAGTAATTAAGGAATTAACATTATAATTCCTGAGCTTTTCCCTTCCGTTCAAGAATGCAAGTTCAATGATGAAGGAAATCTGAACGACTTTTCCACCAAGCTTCTCCACAAGTTTACAGGCGGCTTCTGCTGTTCCCCCCGTGGCTAATAAATCATCGTGGATCAAGACCTTATCTCCCTTATTGATAGCATCTCTATGAACTTCGATTTTATCGAGTCCATATTCCAGCTGATAGGTTTGTGATTCTTTTTCTGCAGGAAGCTTTCCAGGTTTTCTAACTGGGACAAATCCAGCTTTCAATTCATTGGCAAGCATCGCTCCGAAAATGAATCCGCGTGATTCAATTCCAACCACTTTGTCAATCTTCTTCTCTTTCGTAAAAGAAAGCAATTGATTCAAAGTTTCCTTTACTGCGATTGGATCTTTAAGTAAAGTTGTTATATCCCTGAACATAATTCCTTTTATAGGGAAATCCCGAATGCTCCGAATATATTTCTTCAGATCAGCTGGCATATTTGTTCCTACTTTTTAGTGAGAAAATTGTTTAATCCCTGTTTGAAGTCATCAGTTGTCCTGCTAATGGTGTTCAATCCGATACAATACTCCACTGCATCTTCAACTGATAAGCCAGATACTTTTACTATCATCTCTTTAGTCAACTTTATACTTAGCTGAGAATTATTTTTTAGTTTAGACGTTAAAGCCAAAGAAAATTCTAAAGCATTAGAAGACAAGTAGTTAACGAAACCAATCTCATAAGCTCGTTTACTTTCAATTAGATCTCCTGAAAGTAACAATTGCTTTGCCATTCCCTCACCCACTCTTCTAATCAAAAATGTAGAAACGATAGCAGGTATGAATCCTATTTTTACCTCTGAATATCCAAACCTTGCATTTAATTCATCTGCTACAATTATATCACAGACAGAGGCTAATCCACAACCACCAGCAATGGCTGCTCCGTTAACCGCTGCGATAATAGGTTTTGGGAAATTGTATATCATAAGAAAAAGTTCTCCAAGCTCTCTTGAATCTTTTTCATTTTCTAAAGCTGAATAATTTCTCATTTCGTTCAGGTATTCAAGATCTGCCCCTGCGCAGAATGCTTTTCCCTCACCTGTAATAATTAAAACTTTTACTGAGTCATCTGTCGCTGCTTCCCAAAGTTTTACTTTCATTTGTCTGATTAATTCAGGATGTAGCGCATTCCTTTTATCTGGTCGGTTAAGAGTTAGAATCCCAATATCATTTTTAATTTCATATTTGATCATAATTTCACCATTGAGTTATTCGAAGAAGCGAACAATAAAATAAATTTGCAAATAAGTTGACACGAAAGCCAAAAGAATACCTGCAATCACTTGTGCTAAATTATGCACTTTCAATTGAATCCTTGACCATCCCACCAAAAATACAATTAATGTAAAGATCAACGCTTTTGGTCCGAAAGTATAAATTAATGCTGCTAATGGTCCAGCAGCACCCATTGCATGCGCACTTATCTTCCAATGTCTGTTAATTAAGATTGTAACTAACGTATTGGAAATATAACAAAACCAAAAAGCGATTGAAATAATGTTGACGTTAAAAAATACTAGAATGATCAGCCCAATCAAGTAGAATCCAACAGAAATAAGGAAAGGAGTTGTTCTTTCTTCTTTAACCGATGCATCCAGGTCAACAATTTTTTTTCGCTTTCGAAGAACAACAAATAAAATAATTGGTGCGGCAAATCCAAAAAGGAAGGCGACCAGAATTGTGACTACTATCTTCAGGAATTCTGTTTCTAGTAAAAATGCGAATACTGTAAAAACAATTATTGTAAAAGATGGCGGGACAAAGAGAGTTGAGATGATTCTTGCGATTTTATTATGGTTTAATTGCAAAACTAGGAATCACTTGTGGTTAAAATTTTCGCGTTGTCATTGCGAATCCCGATTTATTGGGATGAAGCAATCTGCCTTTAAATATTATTGAATATAGATTACTTCGTCGTCCCAATTTCTTCGGGACTCCTCGTAATGACATATGGTTGAAATTCTTCAACCTCCTGTTTCAGCGAGCCAAGATACTTCAGAAGCGCATCCTCAACAGGATTATATTCAGTTAACTTCATAAGTTCAGCACGTATTCTTGCGGCACCGTACATTCCTCTCTGATATCCTGCATAAAACTTACGATGCTCTAAAACTCCCCTCTTCTCTCCTTTCACCTGTACCGCAAGCTTAAGATGTTTGAGACAAGTTTTTATTCGCATCTCCTCATCAACAACTGTGGTAATTGTACCGGTTGAGAGAAGTTCTTTTGCTTCTTTGAATATCCAGGGATTACCAATCGCTCCGCGTGCAATCATTATTCCATCTGCACCGGTTTCATCGAATGCTTTTTTTACATCGTGTGCGGTTAAAACATTTCCGTTAAGAAAAACCGGAATTTTTACAACTTCTTTGACTTTCGGAATCCAACTCCAGTCTGCATCGCCATTGTGACCGACTTTTCTTGTTCTGCAATGAACTGTCAATGCAACAGCACCGGCATCTTCCATTCTCTTTGCAACTTCAAGAATCTGGATGCTGTTCTCATCCCAGCCTAATCTGGTCTTTATTGTTACCGGTAATGAAGTTGAATCTACAACTGCTTTTACTAATTCCTGCATATAAGGAGGATCTTTTAACAAACCAGAACCTGCACCGCAACTGACAACACCCTTAACCCAGCATCCTGCATTGATATCTATTAAATCAGGATTTTCCGCCTCAGCAATTTTTGCAGCACCAATCATTGAATTAATGTTTGCACCGTAAATCTGTATTCCAACTGGTCGTTCTTCTTCAATTATTTTTAGCTTCTTATGAGTCTTTGCATTTGCACGCACCAATCCTTCAGAATTTACAAATTCGGTGTAAACAATATCAGCACCCAATTCTCTGCAAACCAATCGGAAAGAAATATCCGTTACATCTTCCATTGGTGCAAGGAGGATTGCATTGTTTAGTTCTATGTTGCCGATTTTGGGCATTTAAGTAGCGAGATTTTTTAATATAAAATATATAAATAATAACAAGTGGGGAAAAGTGAAATACGTTTACAATTAATGAATTTCATAGTCAAGTAATTCTGTGTGTCCTCCCCACGCTGATCTAATTATTACAATGCCTAATCCTCTTTTGTATGTATACCATTGCTCTTCATCAATTGCTTCGATACTATTTTGTAAAAATTCAATTTCGTTTTCAACTTTCCTTGTTACTTCAATATATGCTCTGCATTTATCTCCAAAATATTTTTGATAATCAATACAAGTGGTATCCCCAATGTTGAGTGAAAATATTGCTTCGATAACCTCCAAATAAGAATTATTTAAACTATCATAGTATAAAGAAAATAATGTGTCAGCGGAAATTCTTTGATAATAATAAAAG
>JALONF010000188.1 GCA_025455085.1 Ignavibacteriaceae bacterium | reverse complement strand
ATGAAGCTTGGTAACAATTTATATTCCGGTGGTGCAACTGTTACCGAGAGTATGAAAAAAGCTTATCTCTATGTTGATAAGTATTCCAAAGAAACGAATACACCTTGCATAATTAATATGAGCTTCGGAATTGGATCCGAACTCGAAACTCTGGCTGATATGGAAACATTCATTGAAAATCTTACTAAAGAAAATCCGTATCTGTATATAAGTCTGAGCGCGGGAAATGAAGGTCCGGGAATTTCATCGGTAGGATTACCATCATCTAATTTAGGTACATTTTGTTCAGGGGCAACTTTACCGCAGGATGTTGCCAGTGATATGTACGGTGCTATGCTGAATAAAGATGTAATATTCAACTTTTCTTCACGAGGTGCTGAAGTAAACAAACCCGATGTTGTTTCTCCCGGCGCAAGTACTTCAACCGTTCCAAACTGGACAAAATGGGACAGGGCGCAGGGAACCAGTATGTCTGCACCTTATACTGCAGGAGTTATGTCATTAATTTTAAGCGCAGCAGTTCAGGAATATCCCGGAGTTAAAATTCCATCTCACCTGCTTTATAAGGCTTTGCGTGAGAGTGCAACGAAGATGGATGGATACAATCATCTTGATCAGGGGCACGGTTACATTCACGCTGTAAATGCTTATAAGCTGCTCAAGAAATACATTGATGATGGTGAGATAAAGAAGTTCGAGACTTATACTATCTCATCAATTTCACCCAATTCTCCAAATGAAAAAGCACCGAGCCTTTACCTGAGAAATGGTTCATTCATAAGAAGTGAAGATACGTTCACTTTTAATATCAGAAGAAATAACTTTCAAAAGAATGATAAGTTCTATAGGGCATTTAAAATAGTAAGTGATAGTGATTGGCTGATCCCTGTTCAGAAAAAAACTTACTTGAGAAATGACCAGGCAACTTTTGTAAATGTTAAGTTTGATAAAACGAAGATGCAGGAGCCCGGACTTTATACTGCCAGAATTACAGCATACAGAGATGATGCATCAAAGCTTCCTGAGTTTGACATGCTTTCTACAGTAGTAATTCCTTATCAATTTTCTTATGAAAATAATTACAGCAGAAGCTGGTTTTCAGAAAAAGTTGAACAAGGATTAATAAAAAGATATTTTATTGAACTGCCTGCAGGACAAACAGTAATGAGTATAAAACTTTCCGCATCAGGTAAGGAATATGCACGGGTTAGATATTATCTTTTTGATCCCAATGGTATAAAGCACGACACCTCGCCAGCAGTCCATACTCTTGAAAATAAAAATGAAGTTGATGCAATTTACTACAACCTTGAACCGGGAGTTTACGAGATTATTGTTGATGGAGTTTTCATGGGAAAGGGAATCTCAACTTATGACCTTGCTGTTCAGTTCCTTGGTATCAACAGACTTGATAATAAAATGATTGATGCTGCCAATAACCAGATTGAAGTTGTTAATTTATTCAGCCAGCCAGCTAATTATAATCTAAAAGGACAAATGACAGGTTATGAAATTTATCATAAGGTTACCATCAGCGGCAGTGAAAAATTCAGAATGCCATTTGTACTGAGAAAAGGCGAAGCATCAAAGGAATTTAAGCTTGAGATGAGTAAGGTAGATTTCAGCAAGCTTACAGACTTATCATTATTAATTTATGATACCAATGGCGTAGTCGTAGAAAGTGATGCATTAAGTTTTAGAAATGGAAGCGTAAGTATCAAGAACAATTCAGATGCTGAGTCGATCAATTACGTTTTTGAGATTGTTCCCGGGTTTGCACACGAAACAAGTTCTGCTGATATTGACATTACAGAAGTCACGACTTTTAAATCCGAGTACGGTTTTGATGTTGTGAGCGAGAAGAGATCAGTAATAAACCTGTATCCTTCTTTGCCAAAACAAATTCAAATTAATTTTGAAGCGCCGAATGAATTCTTACCCGAGAATTCACAGCCGGTTGGAAAGATTTCGTTTGAATCTACATCAGCAAAAAAGATTGAATATGAACTTCCAATTAAATTCAAATTCTAAAAGGAACCATTATGAGTGAACATACATCTGGAGCAATTAAGGGACTTCCGGAAAACGCTTACAAGGAGCTGAAACCCGGCGAAGAGTATAAACCATTAATGCCCGCTAGTACAACTCCCGAGGAAATTACTACGTACTCAGTAGTTATGGGTCTGCTGATGGCAGTACTATTCTCAGCGGCTGCAGCTTATCTTGGATTAAAGATCGGACAGGTGTTCGAAGCAGCAATACCGATTGCAATAATTGCAGTTGGAGTTTCAACGCTGCTAAAAATTAAAAGTCCGCTTGGGCAAAATGTGATTATCCAGTCTATCGGACAAAATTCAGGATTGATAGTTGCGGGTGCGATCTTCACAATTCCTGCGTTGTATATACTAAATCTTGAGGCTCATTTTTACCAGATATTTTTAGCTTCTGCGTTTGGAGGAGTTTTAGGAATACTTTTTCTCATTCCGTTCAGAAAATATTTTGTAGCAGAAATGCATGGACAATTTCCATTTCCAGAGGCAACTGCTACAACAGAAATTCTCGTGGCAGGTGAAAAAGGCGGGAAGCAGGCTTTGGTTTTAGTCGTTAGCGGGTTGATCGGTGGAATTTATGATTTCATCATAGCAACATTCGGATGGTGGAGTGAAGTTTTTACAACAAGAGTTTTCGGATTTGGTGAAATGCTCGCCGATAAATTCAAGCTCGTCTTCCGCTTGAATCTTGGTGCCGCAGTTATGGGTCTTGGTTACATTGTAGGACTGAAGTATGCTGCAATTATCGCCGCAGGTTCATTTGTATCCTGGTATTTGTTGATCCCGATAATTTCTTTTATCGGGAGTGGACTTACCGAAACATTCGGCACAGGGGCAACGAAATTAATTTCTGCAATGAGTGCTGAGGAAATCTTCAGACAGTATGTCCGTCACGTTGGTATCGGCGGAATTGCAATGGCAGGAATTATCGGAATTATTCGCTCTTCGAAAATTATCAGGGATGCCATCTCACTTGGCTTTAAAGAAATTTTTGAAAAGAAACACACCAACGAAACTCAATTAAGAACGCAGCGGGATTTGCCGATGAAAATAATTGTAGTTGGAATAGTACTGACAGCAATTCTTTTATTAGTATTCTTTTATATGGGTGTTGTTTATGATATTGGCTGGGCGCTTGCCGGATTATTAATTGTTCTGGTTATCGCATTCTTGTTCACCACTGTTGCAGCCAATGCAATTGCAATTGTTGGAACAAATCCCGTCAGCGGAATGACTCTGATGACATTAATTCTTTCTTCAATTATTCTCACCTCCGTTGGCTTAAAAGGAAGTTCTGGAATGATTGCTGCGCTTGTAATCGGTGGTGTTGTGTGCACAGCACTTTCAATGGCAGGCGGTTTTATTACGGATCTAAAAATTGGTTATTGGCTTGGTTCAACTCCAATAAAACAGGAAAGATGGAAATTTCTTGGGGTTCTTGTTTCTGCTTTAACTGTCGGTTTTGTAATTATGATTCTTAATGAAACTTACGGATTTGTTGGGGATGGTGCTCTGGTTGCACCACAAGCAAATGCAATGGCTGCAGTAATTCAGCCGTTGATGGATCAACAGCCGGCACCGTGGACGCTTTACATTGTCGGAGCTATTCTCGCTTTAGTTCTAACCATGATTAAAGTTCCTGCACTTGCATTTGCTCTTGGAATGTACATACCACTTGAACTTAACACGCCTCTTTTAGTTGGAGGATTGATCGCACATTTTGTTTCTACAAGAAGCAAAGATGAAAAACTAAACACCGCAAGAAGAGAGCGCGGAACATTAATCGCTTCCGGATTCATTGCCGGTGGTGCTTTGATGGGAGTAATTAGTGCAATTCTTAGATGGCAGGGAATGAATTGGGTTAATTATGAATGGGCAGAATCTCACTCAGCAGAATTAATTGGAATTGTGATGTTTGCTCTGCTTTGTGCTTATATGGTTTGGGATTCTTTGAGAGGGAAACCAGATACAGAATAGGTTAATTTTAGTAGGGACACAAAATTTTGTGTCCCTACATTTTATAATGTTTGGCTTAAATCTTTAAGTTTAGGCACCAAGTCACTCAGCTCAACATCAAACCTTGCACCTGTTTTCCTGATCTTAACTTCACATTTGTTGTCTTTTAATTTTTTCTCACCAATTACAATCTGGACAGGCATACCGAGTAAATCAGCATCATTGAATTTAAATCCGGCAGCTGCATCTCGATCATCGAATAAAACTTCATAGCCAAAGTTTTTCAGATCATTATATATTTTTTCTGATGTTGAAACTATATTTTCATTTTTCATATTCAACGCAATCAGATGAATGTCAAAAGGTGCGAGAACTTTATTCCAGATTATTCCTTTGTCATCGTGGTTCTGTTCAACATAACAAGCCATAATTCTTTCAACACCAATTCCGTAGCTTCCCATAACAATCGGGTGCTCTTCTCCTTTTTCATCAAGATAATTTGCGCCCATTGATTCAGAATATTTTGTACCGAGCTTGAAAATGTGTCCGAGTTCAATTGCTGTAAATACTTCAAGTTGCTTGGACAAGCTTCACCTGATTCAACAATCCTGAAATCAGCATACTCAATTGTTTTTATATCACGCTTTAAATCTATTCCACCAATGTGATAATCATTCTTATTCGCACCGCTGAAAAGATTGTTTCTGTCTTTAAGTTTCAAGTCTGCAATGATTCTTCCCTTGAATCCAATCGGACCAATTGAACCGGCATCAGCACCTGTTATTGCCGCTAATTCTTCAGGATGAGCCGGGCGAACATTTCCTCCAAGAACTTTTGTCAGCTTTGATTCGTTTACTTCATCATTGCCCTGCATCAGGATCAGCACTACTTTTCCATCGTGAAAATAAACTCTTGACTTAGCACAAACGGATTCATCAATCTTGAGGAACTCACAAAGTTCATCAATAGATTTTACATTTGGTGTTGATATTTCATAAACAGCTTTACTTTCCTTTTCTCTTTCGATCACGTCAACTTTGGAAGCAGCTACTTCAACATTTGCAGCATAGCCGCAGGAAGGACAATAAGCAACCGTATCTTCACCTGCTTCTGATTTTACCATGAACTCTTCAGAACCAGTACCGCCCATTGCACCGCTTGATGCACCAACAACAAAATATTTTAATCCGCATCTGTCGAAAATTTTTCTGTAAGCTTTATCGTGTAATCCGTACGCAACATCCAGCGCCTCATACGAAACATCAAAAGTGTAAGCATCCTTCATCAAAAACTGTCTGCCTCGAATAACTCCGCTTCTCGGTCTCGGTTCATTCCTGAATTTAGTTTGTATCTGATACCATATTTGAGGCATATCCTTATATGATTTAACAACATTGCGTGCGTGGTAAGTCATTATCTCTTCGTGTGTTGGTGCAAGAACATATTCCCTGTTCTTAATATGAAAGAGAATATCGCCAAATGCTTCAACTCTTCCTGTTTCATCCCAGATTTCTTTTGGATTAAGTGCAGGCAGATGAAATTCTTGTCCGCCAATTGCATCCATTTCTTCTCTGATG
>JALONF010000187.1 GCA_025455085.1 Ignavibacteriaceae bacterium | reverse complement strand
TATATGCCTGACTTAAATCAGAGAAATCCATTCTTAAAAAATTATCTGATCCAGAATACTTTATGGTGGATTGAGTATGCCGGCATTGATGGAATTCGGGAGGATACTTATCCATATAATAATCAAAAGTACTTATCTGAATGGGCAGAAGCAATTTTAACAGAATATCCTAACTTTAATATTGTCGGAGAAATTTGGCAAGGTGTTCCTTCGGTAGTCTCTGGTTATCAATCGAAATCACCTGTTCGAAAAATAGATTTCGATTCAAACCTTCCATCAGTTACTGACTTTGCTTTGTCTGATGCCATTCGTGATTATTTAAGCGGAGCAAAAAGTATCTATAAAGTTTATGAAACTATTGCACAGGATATTGTTTTTGCTGATCCTGATAATCTTTTGGTTTTCTTTGATAATCATGATGTTGATCGAGCAATGCTTGTGGCAAAAGGAAATTTTGAAAAATATAAAATTGCACTGAACCTTGTTCTATTCACAAGAGGCATTCCTAAAATATTTTATGGAACAGAGATAGGAATTACTGGTGGAACCAAGCATGGAGAACTCAGACAGCCCTTCCCCGGTGGATTTGAGAGAGATGTTACTGATGCATTTACGAAAGAAGGAAGAACGGAAACTGAAAATGACTTATTTAATTATCTTCAAGAGTTGCTGAAACTCAGAAATGAATATCCATCACTCGCAAAAGGAAAATTAAGACACATTTACCCGCTTGAGGATATTTATATTTTGGTTAAAACTTATGAAGGTGAAACTACAATGGTTCTAATCAATTCTCGTGAAGAAGAAGTCTCAATTCAAACTGCACAAATTAAAAAGTTTGTCCCGGAAGCAAATGAATTAGTCAATCTAAAAACGAAAGAAGAAACCAATCTTAATTCTGTTGATAATTTTAATGTAAATAAAATGACTGCAGAAATATTATTAATAAGGAAATAATATGCTCGAAATTCAGAAAAAACTTTCCAATACTTTCTATGCAATACTTGCTTTGCCAGCAACAGCTGTGGGTTTTGCACTATCAACTCAGATAGCTGCCTTAAGCTGGATATTAAGTAAAAAATTTGGTTTAAATATTCATGAAGTAGCCTTTGTTTGGCTTGCAGGTCCGCTTGCAGGAATATTTGGCCAAGTGATTGTAGGAATGATAAGTGATAATGTCTGGTTTCTGAAAGGACGACGAAGACCATTTATAATGATTGGTGGAATTGTCGGCGCATTAATGTTTTTAGCTTTACCGCAAATTGGAGTGATCTCTGAAGCTACCGGAATTACAAATATAATTTTGATAGCATCAGTAATTGCGCTTATGCTGGATTTATCAATCAATGTAACATTTAATCCGGCGAGATCAATCATTGCAGACTTAACACCCGAAGGTAAAAAACGTACTGCGGGTTATGTCTGGATGCAGGTAATCTCGGGCACTTTTGGAGTGCTGGCTTATTTTCTCTCAATGGTATTTGGCAATGAAACACTTTTAGTGATTGCGTCAGTATTTGTGTTTGCTTGCTCTGTTATTCCAATATTATTTATAGAAGAACCAAGGGAACTAAAAGATCAAGCTGCTCAGAGTGAAAAATCGCATACTGTACTGGATATCTTTAAATCTATTTTTCCTCTTTATGGATTTTTAGTTTTTGGTGTTTTCAGTTTGATATTTCATTTCTATCAAAATGAATTGCGTTTCATTCACAATCCATTATTGATTCTCAGCCTTGCTTACACTGTTATTATTGGATTTTGGATAATAGTGCAGGGACGTAAAGCAGAATCCGATACAAATGAATTTCAAAAAATAATGCTAGCTCATACATTTACATGGATTGCATTTCAAAGTATGTTCGTTATGTCTGGTTTTTTTATTGATAAGCAAATAGTACCTAATCTTAATCTCTCAGATGTCTTTGCAAATAAATTTGCAGAATTTTTAACATCCACAATTCAAAGCAAAGATGCTACAACCGGTAATATTGTTTCATTAGGATTTTTAATTCTGAATGCGGTTGGTGCTGTTTTTCCGTTTGTATTATCTCTGGTTGCAAAAAAGATCGGGCGGGTTAAAACTTACACAGCGGCCTTAGCTTTTAGCGCTGCTGGGTATTTTTATATTGCTTTCTTAGGAGTTTATGAAGCTGATTTTTATCTGGGAATGTTCCTTACCGGCATCGGCTGGTCAGCAGTTATCTCAATCGTATTTTCAATTATGAGTGAGAGAACTAATCAGGCAAAGATGGGTTTGTTTATGGGAATATTTAATCTTGCGGTTGTTTTACCGCAAATGATGAGTCAGGGTGTTGCAAATATTATTTCTGAAACTCAGAATTATCAGTTACTTTACATTCTTTGTGGAGTATTCATTTGCTTCTCAGTATTCTTTTGGTTTTTCGTAAAGGAACCAAGATCAACTGCTTTGGAGAGTTCATCTCAAATGAAGAGTGGACATTAAAATCCTATAGAAATTAATATATAGCAATTAGATCAAATTCTTAGGAAATAAAAATATTAGTACCTGTTATTTACTGATTGTATAATTGAGCCTATTGACTTTGATTTGAATTTATCGCTGATTTGAACATTCAATTTTATTAATTCACGGAGAGAATTGAGGTAAATACTTCTTCGTTTATTTTACCAAGTATCTCTCCCCATCCTTATCACTAAAAAAAGGTGATGCTATGAAAAAATATTTACTCATTGCTTTCTTCCTTCTTTTTGCTCAAGCATATTCTCAATGGTCTACAGATCCAAATACCAACCTGAAAATTTGTGATGTAACCGGAGAACAGGTCCTTCCGAAGATCTCCTTAACATCGGACGGAGGATGTTACGTTGCCTGGTTTGATACAAGAACAGGTAATTACAACGTTTATCTTCAAAGACTTGATCCTTCCGGTAATAAATTGTTCGCAACTGACGGCTTACTAATAAGCGATAATACATCAAGCAGCTATATCGTCGATTGGGATATGATGACTGATAATTCCGATAATGCCGTTATAGCTTTTTCGGATCTCCGGGCTGGCGGTGATTTTAAGGTTTATGCATATCTGATTAGTCCTTCTGGTAATTTCCTTTGGGGATTAAATGGTGTTGCTTTATCAACTTCTGCCGAGATGCAGCCCAATCCGAGAATAACACAAACATCAGACGGTTACTATATAATAACTTGGCCATCACTTACAACACCATCTAAAATTGCAATCCAAAAACTTGATGCAGCTGGAAATAAACTTTATGGTAATGATCCTCTGTACATCACTTCAGGGACGAGTGAGCAATATACTCATCCAGTTCCGGTGACTGGTGAAAATGGTAGTTATATCATCGGTTTTGAAGGGACAACAGGTTCTTTCCCGGGATTGACAGTTCATTTGTACGCACAAAAATATTCTTCTGCAGGAACTCCTCAATGGGGTAGTACACCAGTTACGATTACTGATGCTGGTGGATTTCCGTTTTATGAAATTACCAATATAATTTCGGATGAGAGCAATGGTGTTGTATTTGTTTGGTATGATGATCGTGATATGAATAATATCTATAGCACTTTCGTTCAACGAGTAAACGCTTCGGGTTCAATTCTCTTTACTTCTGATGGTGTAGAGGTGTCATCTCTATCAAGCAATCATCATCTGAATCCAGATGTTGTTATAAATCCTTCGACCAATGAGATTTATGCTTTCTGGGTTGAACAAGATAATTTACAATCTCTGGCAGGTATTTCAGGGCAGAAATTATCTTCCACCGGAACAAAGCTTTGGGGAAGTAATGGAATGACTTTCAAAGCAATGGATTCAAATACAGATTACCATATGTCAGCCCAATTTCGTGGTGGGAATGAATACGTTTATTATCTGGAGTATATAGGAAGCACACAAAATGCTCTCGCAAAAGCTTTTTCAATTGATGGAAACGGAAACTTTAATTGGGCAGGTAATATCGTTACGTTCTCGACCGTAGTTAGTTCAAAGTCAAGATTAGTAACTGATATTTATAGCAACGGCGTTAGTGTGCTTGCTTGGAGTGATGGGCGACAGGATGCTGGTGGAATTTATACACAAAACATTCAAGCTAATGGATTGTTTGGTGGAGTTGTACCAGTAGAATTAATTTCATTTAGTGCTGCTCAAACCAGAAATCAAGTTGATCTGGAGTGGCAAACAGCAACTGAAGTCAACAACTCGGGATTTGAAATTGAAAGAATGAAAAGTGATAATTGGGAAACGATAGGGTTTGTTCCTGGATATGGAACCACATCCGAGCGACATTCTTATTTCTTTACTGATGAAAATATATCAGATGGAGTGTTCTATTACCGTTTGAAACAAATAGATTTTGATGGAAGTTATTATTACTCTGATGAAATTGAAATTAAAGTAACATCTGTTACTGAATTTTTGCTCACTCAAAATTATCCTAATCCATTTAACCCGTCAACAAATATCGGATTTCGGATTTCCGATGACGAATTTGTGTCCTTAAAAGTGTTTGATGTTTTAGGTAATGAAGTCGCTTCGCTTGTTGATGAATACAAGCAAGCGGGCACTTATGAAGTTGAATTCTCCGCCAAAGACAGATCCGCATCCGGCGGAAATGCTTATAGCTTAGTTAGCGGAATTTATTTCTATAAGTTGGAAGCAGGTTCATTCGTTGAAGTAAAAAAAATGATCCT
>JALONF010000186.1 GCA_025455085.1 Ignavibacteriaceae bacterium | reverse complement strand
CCTTATAACACAACTCCCTGGAATTATAATGGAACCGAAACAGTTGCAAGCATTCCCACAGGAGTAGTTGACTGGGTGCTGTTAGAACTCAGATCAACTACAACAACACAAGTTGCAAGAAGAGCCGTATTCCTGAAGAGTGATGGTTCACTTACGGATCTTAACGGAACGAGTCTCGTCTCTTTTCCGGGAGTGCCGGCTGGGAATTATTATCTTGTAATTTACCACAGGAATCATCTTCCGATAATGACAGCAGGTACCGTCAGCGTATCCGAAACTCCGACATTGTACGATATATCATCTGGTCAGGGGCAAGCATACGGCACTAATGCAATGAAAGATCTCGGTGGTGGAGTATACGGTTTATACACAGCAGATACAGACGGAAGCGGAACAGTAAACGCAAGTGACAGAAGCAACACCTGGAATCAAAGAAACCTGAGTGGATATTACGGAACAGATGTAGATTTAAGCGGAACAGTAAACGCAGGTGACAGAAGTGCAACCTGGAACAATCGTAACCTAACAACACAAGTGCCTGCACTTGTTGATAGACCGATAACAGAAATTGTAAAAGAAAATAATAATTAATTAATAATCAATTAGAGGATTAACAACAATGAAAAAACTCACAATGATTCTAAGTGCGCTTCTGCTTTTTGCAGGGACAATTTTCCCACAGGTAAGTGCCGATCTTACTATAGCGAATCAAAGTGTGGTAGGAACAGAGTTCTTTTTTGATATCTACCTTACAAGAACAGGAACAAATGATGTATATCTTGGAACAGCAGATTTTGTGTTGACATTTAACTCTGCTGCATTCACAAATCCGACCGTTGTAAGGGAAGCAGCATCATTTTGGAATCTTACTTCAACTAGCAGTAATCCTGTTGGTTTAACTTATAGGACTGCAACCTCTCCAGCACCTATTACTGGAAATGAGATTATTATAAACCTTAATCAGGTTAGCTTTGGTGATCAAAGTGAATTCGATGATTTAGTCGCAAGGATAGATAATGCACCCAACACGCACAGATTTGGCAGATATAGAGTAACAGGAATAAACAATCCTGCCGCATTTATGAATTTACAATGGAAGACAAGTGGAACAGGAGTAACAACACAAGTATCCACATTGGCTCCGGTTTCTCCCTGGGTCTCCTCAGCCGTAACAATAAACGCAGTTAATCCAGGCAATGTACCATTGCCAGTAGAACTTGTTTCATTCACAGCATCATATAAAAACTCAGCGGTAATGTTAAGCTGGAAGACTGAAACAGAAGTAAACAATTATGGTTTTAATGTTGAAAGAAGAATAAATGAAGGCGAGTGGGACAGCATTGTGTTCATAGAAGGACACGGCAATTCAAACTCGCCGAAGGAATACAGCTACACAGATAAAGACTTATTTGCCGGCGGAAGTAAGTTCCATTACAGACTAAAGCAGGTTGACAACGACGGAAGTTTCGAATATTCAGATTTAATTGAGATTGAAGTAATTCCGGATCAGTATGAGTTAAGTCAGAATTATCCTAATCCATTTAATCCGAGCACAACGATAAGATTCTCATTGCCTCAGGCAACGCAGATAAAGATAAACCTGTTCAATATGCTCGGCGAGCAAGTAGCATCGATTGCAGAAGGAATGTATGAATCGGGATATCATAAAATAACATTCAATGCAAACAATCTTCCAAGCGGAACATACATTTATAGATTAGAAAGCAGTGACTTTGTCCAGGTGAAGAAGATGATGTTGATAAAATAAATTTTGGATGAATACTAAGGAGGCTGCTCGAATAAGGCGATCAATTGATCGCCTTTTTTACTTAGTTAGAAGAGCAAGAAGCACAGCAGAAGCTGATGCAACATTCAGCGATTCTGCACTACCAATTTTCGGGATGCGGATTTTTTTATCGCTTATCTTTTCTATTTCCTTCGAAGGTCCGTGAGACTCACTGGAAAGGATTAATATTTTTTTCTTATCACTCCTGTAAGTAAAAACATTTTCACCTTCAGTATCAGCACAGATAATTTCAAAGTTCTTTCCCTTCAAATCATTTAACAGATTTGGTTTTACATCTTCAAACAAGTTCACATGAAAAACGGAACCCATCGATGAACGAATAACTTTTGGATTAGTATAATCAACAATGTTCTCACTCAGCAGAATATTTTTAATACCAAACCAGTCACAGTTCCTGAAAATTGTTCCGAGATTTCCAGGATCGGAGATATTATCAAGCATCACAATAATTTTATCATCTGAAATAGAAGCCTGCGAAAATGATTGCTTTGGCTTGACAAATACTGCGGCAATGCCTTGGGGAGTTTCTGTGTCAGCAATCTTCAGGAAATCTTTTTGCTTTAGTGTCTCAATCTTCTTTTTCATATTAACTATTCCAGCAATCGTGTCATCATTCTCTTCACTGAATTTATTGGTCACAATAACTACTTCACATTTATAGCTGCTGTTCAATCCTTCCAGAACAGCTTTCTTACCTTCAACTATAAATTTATTCTCTGCCTGTCGGTTTTTTTTTGTAAGAAGTGAAGAATAATACTGGAGTTCTTTTTTGGAGATCATAAGAGAGTATCGTAATCCTGTTTCTTCTCGGATGATTGTCCTTTATCGAGATCCATTAAATATTCATAAGTATATATGCCCGTGTTGTGTCCATCTTTCCACGTAATCTGGATAGCGTATTCACCGACTACTTCAATATTTTTGATCAAATACATTTCCGGCGTTATCATTTTTTTTACCGGTGGTCTGTATGTTTTCAGAAGGACTGTCTCGCCTTTGCAGGTAGCACAAGGACATTCATCTCTTAAATATTTTAAAGCAATCGTACTGATGCTTTCATCTTCCCAGTTAATTTCCAGGGATGACTTCTCTTTTAATTTTATTGTTTTTGGAACCATTATTTCTCCGAAACTATCATTTTTTCATAATCAATTTTAACCAATTAGATTTTACCGTTCAATTGTTCATATATTATTAATTGAGTGTTCGCTATCTTTAAACAGTTAAAATGAATAATATTTGATTTTTTCAGAATATTTCTTTGGATACTTAAAAACTGCAAATGAGCTTTTTATTTATTGAATTGATTTTATTTATCGTTTCGGTTTTCCTGGCAGGTTTTGTTACGGCTGCAGAAATTGCCCTATCATCATTTGGTGAAAATAAAATTGAAGAACTAAAAGAAAATGGTGACAGTATCTGGCAGAAATTTAATATTGTTCACACAAATCCTGAACCGTATTACGGTACAATTCATTTATTATCACTTACATTTTTAATCTCGTCGGTTGTATTCGGATTCCTTCTGAGCGCGAAATTTATTAATCCTGGCATTGCTGAACTCGGCGTAAGTATCTATGATGATCTTCCAAGATTAATTATATCTTTTGCCTTGACGATTATTTTCATTGCATCTATGCTCACAATATTCAGCTACCTTATACCGAGGGCACTTGGTTTTAAATATGCTGATATGTTGGGAAGATTATTTATCATAATGCTTATACCTCTTTCAAAGCTTTTCATAGTACCCGCCAGATTATTGAATACATTCAGTGATTTTCTGTTACTCCCTTTCAAGGAAAAGACAAACTTCGCACAAGCCAAACCTTCAGAGGATGAAATACTTGATATAATATCTGACGGTGTTAAATCCGGTGCAATCGATGAAAAAGAAGAAGAAATAATTAAAAATATTATTGAGTTTAATGATCTGAAAGCAGGAGAAGTGATGGTTCCCAGGACTGAAATGATTTCAATTGATATAAATGAAACGAACGAAGATCTGCTGCGGAACATCATCCTGAAAGGTCATACATTGATTCCTGTTTTTGAAGATTCAATTGATAATATAGTCGGAATACTGCACTCCAAAGATGTCATAAAACTACTTTTGGAGTCGGGTTCAGTATCTTCACTTAAAAATTTAATAAGACCGGCTTATTTTATTCCAGAGACAAAATTGATTTCAGAAATTCTAACTGAAATGCAGAAACGCGGCGAGAGATTGGCCGTGGTATCTGATGAATACGGCGGCACCGAAGGCGTTATCACAATTGAAGATATTCTGGAAGAAATTGTTGGTGAAATAAAAAGTGATTCCGTAAGTGAACAAAAAGAGTATTACAAATTTCCGGATAATAAATATTTTGTTCTGGGCTCAATGCAGATTACAGATTTCAATGAAGTATTCAACCTTACTTTGCCTGAATCAGACGAATACAATACGATTGCAGGATTTATTGCTGAGAGGTCAGGTAAAATTTTAAGTTTGAATGAAACAGTAGAGTTTGAAGGTGTTAAATTTGAATTGATGAAAAAAATCAGACAGAAAATGGTTCAATTCAAAATATATTCTGATGCTAATGATTTCATGGAAAATAAATTATCGAATAATAACAAAGGCCTGTAATTAGGATGAAAAAAGTATTTATAGGGTTAGGAATATTAATAGCCATTCTAGCTTACTTTTTCTATCCTGAAACAGTGATAACTTACCCTGCTGGTATTACTGTAGCTGATCAGCCGAAGCAAACAAACATTATTGGAACTAAAGAATGGAAACTGGATGACTTTAACTTTAAAGCGTTGGCCGAGTATAAAATAAAAGCAAGAGTACTTAGCCGGAATGATTTTTCAGTTGGAATGGAAAGCGAAATCTCACCAT
>JALONF010000185.1 GCA_025455085.1 Ignavibacteriaceae bacterium | reverse complement strand
GCCGGACTTACAGAACTTAGAACTGAATATTTAATTAACTACGTGCTTTAGCTTCATTAACTACGATATTTCTACCATCTATTTCTGAATTGTTCAATGCTTTTATAGCATTGTTTGCATCTGAAGAACTCTCCATCTCAACGAATCCAAAACCTCTGGATCTACGGGTGTCGCGGTCTGTAATAACTTTTGCAGAAACTACATTACCATGTTTTTCAAATTTTTCTTTTAACTCTTTGTCGTTAACCGACCAGGGGAGAGAACCCACAAATAACTTAGTGCTCACTAGAACCTCTAAAAAAATAATAAATAAAATTCCGGCTATTTCCGGAGGGCCCAAAACTAAAAATAATAGTTGCCATATACTAATTAATTATATAAAAGCCAGTTTAAGTTGAAATTCGAAGTCTTTTGAAAATCTCTAATGGAAAGCAATCAGCTTTAATTACTGTGCAACTACTGATTAAGATTCAAGAATCCGGTATCTGGATTGGGGACATATTCCAGAACAATGATCATCGATTTTAGATTTACGCTCTATTACTACTATTACCAGCATTAGAAATCTAATATCCAGTAGCTAGCCCACCGCCCCGCGGATCGGATGCGCCATAAATGATTTTATTTTTATTGTCGATCATTATTCCCTCTGCAATTCCGATTATGCGGGTTTCAACATCAGCATCCCAAAAGCGGTAACCCATTTCAGTCAACTCCTTCTTTACTTCTTCTGTCAATGCACCCATCTCATAAAAAATTGAATCGGGCATCCATTGATGATGAATTCTCGGTGCCTCAATTGCTTCACGGATGTTCATATCAAAATCAATACAACTTAGAATTACCTGCAGCACAGTTGTGATAATTTGTGAACCTCCGGGCGAACCAATTACAATAAATGGTTTTCCTTGTTTCAGAATAATTGTAGGTGTCATTGAGCTAAGCATTCTCTTTTCCGGTTGAATGGAATTTGCTTCGGTGCCAAGAAGTCCGAACTGGTTCATCACTCCCGGTTTCCCGCTGAAGTCATCCATTTCATTATTCAAAAGGAAACCGGCACCTTCAACAACAATCCCCGATCCGAACGATGAGTTAATAGTAGTTGTTGTGCTTACTGCATTTCCATACGAGTCATAAACCGAGTAATGTGTTGTTTGCGTGCTTTCATAAACTGATGGCACAGCAAGACTTTTTATTTCAGAAGAAGGCACGGCTTTGTTATCTGCAAGTTTTATTTTTTCAAAAATTGTTTTTGCATAATCTTTGGATACGAGTTGATCAACCGGTACAGGATAAAAATCTGCATCCCCGAGATGATAAGTTCTGTCAGCATAGGCATATTTCATGGGTTCGACAAGATGGTGAATATAGCTTGCGCTTCCCCGTGTATCTTTTTTAAGATCAAAGTTTTCAAGAATGTTGAGTAATTGAACAAGTGCAATTCCACCAGAGCTTGGCGGGGGCATTGAAACAATTTCATAACCGCGGTAAGTTCCTATAATCGGTTCTCTTTCTTCCGGCTGATATTTTTCAAGATCTTCCATCGTAATGTATCCACCAAGTAAACTAATCTGGTTAACTAAAAGCTCAGCAACTTTGCCTTTGTAGAAACCATCCTTTCCGTTTTCTTTAATCTGCTCGAGTGTCCATGCAAGATCAGATTGGATAAATAATTCTCCTGTTGAATACGGAATTCCGTTCTTTGTGAATATTTTCATTGATGATGGATACTTTGAGAATAGAGGGATTGTATTGCTGAAATAAATTGAATCTCTCTGTTCAAGCTGGAATCCAGTCTTTGCAAGATCAATTGACGGCTGGATCACATCTGCTAAAGTCATCGTTCCATATTTCTCCAGAGCATAAATTAATCCGGCAACACTTCCCGGCACACCCGCAGATGTTGTACCGAACTGACTTAACTCTGGCACAAATTCTCCGGCTTCATTTAAGTACATATCTCTGTGAGCAGAGAGTGGAGCTTTTTCACGATAGTCGATAGATATATTTTTCCCATTAGCCAGATGGATGACCATAAATCCACCGCCGCCAAGATTTCCAGCAGATGGATATGTAACCGCAAGTGCAAACCCAACCGCAACAGCAGCATCAATTGCATTTCCGCCTTTCTTCAGGATTTCGGCTCCGACTTTCGAAGCATATGAGCTTGTTGAAACAACCATTCCGTTTTCTGCAGTTATCGGTTGTGTTTTTTCAGAGCAAGAAGTTAACAGGAATAAATAAATTATCGAAGGAAGGACAATAAATAGTTTTCGCAAATTTGTCATGCTAATTATCAGAGATATTCTTTATAATAAATCAAAATTAGTTACGGGCCAATTCATTTTAAAATTAAAAAGTGCTGCAGAAATTAATCCGCAGCACCCGAGTAATTGTTTTATAGTAAAACTATTTTCTTGTATCTGATACAACTCTGTAAATCTCGTCAGAATGCTGTCCAACGTATTTATTCCAGAGTGCATTGTCTGCATCAATTTGTTCTTTTGAAAACGCTTTTTCGAACAATGCATTAAGATCATTAAAAAATGAGAAAAGATCTTCCTCTGATGCAAATTCTGCTATTAGCACGAGATCACGGCTGTCTGCGCCCCAGTAATGTCTTAGTACATAGGACCGAAGTACTCTTGCATCTGAGTTTATAACACTGGCCTGTCTCTTTAAAGTTTCGCTGAAAGCTTCAGCATCATCACCCATCACGCCGTGCATTTTAAAAGTCTGCACGTGAACAACATGGAAATCATTTCCATCCTGTGCAAAAGAAGATGTAGAAAAAAAGAATAAAGCAGCGAAAAGAAAAGCCGTCAAAGATAGCTTAAACATTATGCCTCCCGATATAAGTTTGTTTTGTTGAATGTAGTTAATTAAAAGGACATTGAAATAATACAACAATAATTAACAACCAGCAAATATTTGGCGCCGTTAAAAATCCCCGGAGTAATTTGTGCGATTTTCCTTCCCCGATGAAGCACTTTTTACTATCTTCCCGCTAAAATTTTTGAAAATAAAAGTGGATTACCGCTATGATTAACAAGCTGAATTTCATCTTCGCAACACTACTAATTGTTTTGTTATCCGAAAGTAATTACCCCTGCACGAACTTTATAGTAACAAAAGGAGCCAGTGCTGATGGCTCTGTAATGATCACTTACACAGCCGATTCATACGGATTTTATGGCGAGCTTTATCATTTTCCTGCTGCTGTTTATTCTGATGGCGCCTGGCTGGAAATTTATGAATGGGATTCCGGTAAATATCTTGGAAGAATTCCACAGGCAGAAGTCACTTACAATGTTATCGGCAATATGAATGAGCACCAGGTAGTAATAGGTGAAACAACTTTCGGTGGAAGAGAAGAGCTTGTTGATCCCAAAGGATTAATTGACTACGGTAGTTTGATGTACATTGCTCTGCAGAGATCAAAGTCTGCTCGCGAAGCAATAAAGGTTATGACCAATCTAGTTGCTGAATTTGGATATCATAGTTCAGGCGAATCATTTTCAATTGCCGATGAAAATGAAGCCTGGATACTTGAAATGATTGGAAAGGGTGAAGGCAACACCGGGACAGTTTGGGTTGCTGTAAGAATTCCAGACGGATATATATCAGGTCATGCAAACCAGGCACGCATTACAACTTTTCCGTTAAACGATCCTGAAAATTGTATTTACTCTCCAGATGTTATTTCATTTGCAAGAGAGAAAGGTTACTTCAGCGGTAAAGATTCTGAATTTAATTTTTCTGATACTTACGCTCCGCTTGAATTCGGTGCGATAAGATTTTGTGATGCACGTGTGTGGTCTTTGTTCAGAAGATGTAATGCTGATATGGATAAATATGCTTCATATATAAAAGGAGAATCATTTGAAAGAATGCCGCTTTATATAAAGCCGGAAAAAAAATTATCAGTTCACGATGTAATGCATTTAATGCGTGATCATTACCAGGGAACAGAGCTTGATATGACCAAAGGTATCGCTGCAGGTCCATACGATATGCCTTATCGTTGGCGTCCGTTGACATGGGAATATGAAGGGGAGGAATACTTTAATGAAAGACCAATCTCAACACCACAGACAGGATTTTCATTTGTGTCTCAGGCAAGATCTTATATGCCGGATGAAGTAGGCGGAGTTTTATGGTTTGGCGTTGATGACACATACTTTACAGTTTACACGCCGATGTATGTCTCAATGACGAGAACGCCGTATAATTTTTCAAAGGGAGTTGGCTCTCTTTCAAAGTTTACGTGGGATGCAGCGTTCTGGGTATTTAATTTTGTCTCCAACTTTTCTTATCCCAGATTTTCTATTGTTATTGATGATGTAAAGAAAGTTCAGAACGAGCTTGAAGGTTATTACCTTGCTCAGCAAAAAACTGTTGACGAAACAGCTCTTTCGCTTTTGAAGAATTCAAGAGGAGAGGCGATTGAATATCTGACCAATTATTCAGTTGGCTCTGGTGAGAAAACATACAAGCGATGGAAACAGCTTGGAGAAGAACTCTTGCAGAAAAATATTGACGGCATTTCCAAAACAGAATTCTCCCTGCCTAAAAACATCGGCTACCCAGATCACTTTAAAAAACGTATTGTAGAGGAATCGGGAGATAAATTGAAAATGAAAGAAATCGTTATTGATCCCGAACTCGCGTACAACCAGAATATAATCAAAGCAGA
>JALONF010000184.1 GCA_025455085.1 Ignavibacteriaceae bacterium | reverse complement strand
CCGGCTTCCTGTCCGGAATAAACAAGAGGCATATCAGGGATAAGACAAGTTAGAACAGCGAATGCTTCAACACCATCACCAAGTCTTTCGAACTCCGTTCCATTCCAGCTATTCTCATCGTGATTTGATGTGAACTGCATTCTGAAAGCATTTGCAGGAAATTCTTCTTCGTTCTTATTCAGGTGTACGATTAAGTCAGCAGCAGTTTTCTCTTCTTTAACTATTCCATTCAGAATATGATGAAGATCCCAATCGTAAGTCATATCAAATGCAAGATGGACTTCGGGAGTATCCCACTCGGCAAGCATAAAAACGTTTTTGATTTTTTCCAGTTCAGTTCTCGCTTCAATCCAAAATTCAATTGGAACCATACCAGCAACATCACAGCGGTATCCGTCAATGTCACACTCTTCTACCCAGAACTTTAATGCATCAATCATTTCTGTCCAGAGTTCTTTATTGTCAAAGTTTAAGTCAGCAACGTCAGTCCAATCAGGATTTGGGGAAATAATATTTCCTAAAGAATCTTGTGTATAAAACCCGGGATGCTCTTCAATCCATTGATTATCCCATGCGGTGTGATTAGCCACCCAATCGATGATTACATACATCCCCATTTTGTGAATTATCTTAACGAGAGATTTAAATTCATCTAAAGTCCCAAACTCCGGATTAACTGCCTTGTAATCTTTAACTGAATAATAACTGCCGAGTGTACCTTTTCTGTTTTTTTCTCCGATTGGATGAATTGGCATAAGCCATAAAATATCGGCGCCAAGTTCTTTCAATCTCGGCAGATATTTCTCAAACGATTTAAAATTACCTTCTTCTGTATATTGCCTGACGTTCACTTCATAAATTGCTTTGTCGTAACTCCATTCAGGAGGTTTAAAATCTTGAGCATTAACAGTTATTGAAATTAGAAATAAGGATAAAAAAGCTTTAAGAAGGATATATTTTTTTAACATAAGACTTTTCGGAAGTTGTTTAATTTTGAGTGAATTTATATTCTAAATTACTGATTGGTTCAATCTCACAAGCGTAGAAAAAGTTGATCTTAAATAATATTAGAGTTTAACCCAATTAGGATTATGATGCTCAAAAGTTTTTTCCCCTGCGTTGCTATGGTCCGGAGGTTTATTTGAAGCCGAAAGCTCTCTCTTCATCTTAATAAGTTCCTGCTCTTGTCTTATCATTTCTTTAAACTTCGAATACTTATCAATTACTATCTGATACTTATTTATATCATCTTCCAGTTTGTGTTTTAGTGCAGCCAGTTTATTTATTGCAAGACGATGATCTTCGTGTTCAATTTTTATTTTGTCTATCGAATTTCGTAAATCCGTCAGCTCGGTTGTTGAATTCCTTATGTTTTGATTTAAGTCGTTCAATCGCTTTTTGTTTTCGATTAGTTCTTTTTCCAGTGATGCTCTATTACTAATTAAGTCAGCGGAATATTTATCAGAGTTACTAAGTAACTCTTTCAAGGCATTCTCAAACTCAAGAAGTTTTCCATGCGGAAGTTCATTGTTCAGTATCAGTTTTTCTTGCTGGTTAAATTTATCGGTAACTGTATCTTCCAAAATATGTGTACCGTTCTCAAGGTATTTTCTTTGTTCTGTGATTGCCCGGGTTAAATCCTCGAAAAGATTCAACCTGTGCTGCCGTATATATAAAACATTCTCCATTTCTTTTAGCACAGTCTCTCTCTCTTCAATTAGAGAGTCTTTATCATTGACATCCTTTTCCTTTTGGACAAGAACTTTCTCAATGTCAACTTTTCTTTTGTACATCTCGTTTATCATTTTGCTGTAGTCTTGAAGTACACTCGTAAATCTTTTTGCTGAATGACCGCTTCCTTTTTCAATATCTTTCTTGAGCTGTGCCAGGATTGAAGTGGTTTCTCTTAATTCCTTAAGCACTTCTTCCAGTTCAACTTTGGTTGTTATCTTATCATTTATTTGCGTTTCAATTTCTGTTTTTTCTGCTCTTTTATTCTCAACTTCATTAGTTAAGACATTTAATTCTTGATCGAGTACGCTCAAGCTGTAGTCCAGATCGGTTAACCTGGTGGTTGAAATTTCTATTGACTCATCTAATCTTTTTAGTTTTTCACTTTTCTGATGTAACTCTGCCAGAAGTTGTTCATTCTCACGATGTAAAATACTCAACGATTCAGATTTAGATTTGTAGTCTTCAGTTAATGAATAAAGCTGAGCTTCCTTCGCTCCAATTTTAATATCCAGCTCAAAAATGAGTTCTTTCTTCAGAGATTCTGTTCGGGCTAATTGCTCTAAGGATTTCTTACTTTCATTTTCATTATTTAAGTGTACGTTTTTTTCTTCAATCAGCTTATCTAAACCCTCAAGTTCTTTCCTGCTGGTGCTCAATCTTTCAAGCAGTACTGTTTCCTGATTGAGCAGAAGTTTTATTCTCGATTCAATCTCATTGAGATATCTTAACTTTTCATCATAGTCTTTGCTTAATGCAGGGTTAAAATTTTCCGATCGGTTGTGCGAGACTGATTTTTGTCTTTCAATAAGACTGCTGATTTCTTCTTTCTTTTTTTCAATCTCAATGTTGAGGGCATTTTTAATCCTTTTTAGTTCAGCAACTTTAGGACGAGCCTCATCAAATATCTTTTTGAGTTTAATAATTTCATATGCAATTTCATTTTTTTTGTTTTCAGCGGCTTCAATTTCTTTGTGGATTGATTGCTGCGTTTCAGATAGGCTATCTGCATTTTCGATTGGAGAGGTATTATTGGCATCGCTGAGAGCAGTGTTTAATGCCAGAAGCTGGTTATGTTCTGACAGCTTTATTTCTCTCAACTGCTTTATTTCAGAAGAGATTTTGTAGATCTCATTATTAAGTCTGGTTTTGTCGTTTTCAAGGGCTTCTAATTTCTGAACCGTCTGGTCTTTTTTCAAGGCGATAGATGCATATTCTATCCGGGCATTTTTTATCAACTCCTCAAATCTTTTAAGACGTTCTTCCTTTTCTTTAACGCTTTCAATTTGATTTTTCAGCTCTTCATTCTCACTCTGAAGTTCTTTGAATTTTTTGCTGTATAAAATCAACTTAAAATGCCCTCCCGTCCTTGTTTAATTGTAACTCAAAAAGATTGAATTACTTGAGTGTTGGACGATTAAATATGTTAACTTATGTGGTATGATGACCCTATAACTAAATTAGTTTAAGCAATATTTTAAAGCTAATTACTAATTTGGTTATAAGCAATAATGATTATGTAATAATTCTTGCGAAAAATTTACCAGGACAAACCTGGCGTTTTAAATTCACTTTAAAAGAGAGAGGAGAAACAACTTATTGATTAAAACTTTCCTTCTTTATAAAGTTTTCTCAATCTGAGTTTTTCAAGCTGGCGCTCAATTATCATGTTTGCAAGTGAGGCTGGTATTAAATCTCGGTTGTTACCTGAGAATAAATGGCTAAGTTTTTTCTCGCTGATATCTATTCTGTAAAGGATATTAACCAGCGTATCAAACTTTTCATCTAGTAAATATTTAAGTTTTTCGGCAAGATATTTTTTGAACTCTTCGAGTGAAGCAAGATCAGTGGAAGGAATCAATGAATTATTTTCGCCGATTAAAAAATCTTTTTCAACAAATTTAACAACTTCTACTACTTGCTTTTTCTCTTCTTCCATTGTCTTTCTTTGTGTTTACTACTTTGTTTCTTCAGAAATCTTACTATGTATTTTCTTTATGATTTTATATGCACCAAAAGCAACGAATGGCGCTACAAAAACATCTACTGAATAATGAACATGCTGCAGTAAAACAGCAGATCCTACTAGAATTGTTAGTATTAAAAAAATAGTTTTCAGTGTTTTATTCTCTGCAAGAAGAAATACTAAAAATAAAGTTCCTGTGTGACCCGAGAAGAATAAATCTTTAGTGAGAATATCACCTTTGGCAAAAAACTGCACAAAAGGATCATTAAGCAGAAGAATTCTTTCAGGAGCTTCAAAAGGTGTAAGATACATTGCAATTGTTCTGAATATCAGCATTAGTCCATAAGCCTGAAATGCTATCAAAAGTTTATCCGGCTTATTAAATGTTGTAACGACAAAAATAATTAAGGAGAGATAGATTAATACAAAAGTTAACCAGGTCAGATCAATAGGGTTAAAAGCTTTTAATATCGGGTCGTTTAATAGTACTCCTTCTCTCTGCTCTATGAAATGAAGGAAATGAGAGAAAGCAATTATCACAGCGGTTACAATTACTGCTGTGATAACAAATTCAATTAAGTTTTTTTTGTCTTTTAAGAAAGATTTCCAGGTAACCATTTTGTAATTAGTGTTTTGTGAAGAAGTTTAATTGAACTTACTTAAAAAATAAGGAAGCATCTGCCGCCAGGTTGGCCAATCGTGCTTCATATCGTGTCCCCACAGATCAAGCCAGTGGTTAACGCCTTTTGAATGAAGAATATCCGAAAGTTTTCTTGATGCATTTGGATCTTCGTAATCACCCTGACCGGAAGCAATTATAATTTTTCCCTTCCGCATTTTTTCCAGCATAAAATTGTCATTATCATCATAATAACCTTTGCTGTAACTTTTTAAATCATAGCTGCCGCTCATTGCAATGGTTCCGGAGAAAATATCGGGACGACGGAAAAAATTATTCGCTGCGTGCAGTGCACCAAGTGATGCGCCGGTAGTAATTATCGGAACTAATCCTTTGCTGTGGTTGTGGATGAACGGAACAACTTCTTCAACTACATACCTGTTATATTGCTGATGACGAATTGCCTTATGAGCAGGATGCATAGAGTTGTTGAGCCAGCTTTCGTTATTTATGCTGTTGATTGAAAATACTTTTATTTTTCCTTCACCAAGAAACCATCCGATTGTGTCAATCAATTTGAATCGCTCGTATTCTAAAAAGTCCGCTCCTGCTGTGGGAAACATAAGGAGTGCAAACCCATAATGTCCGTAAATAACAACCTCCATTTCTTTATTGAGGTTAGGGCTGTACCAGCGGTGTATTTCTCTGCTCAAGGATTCTCCGGTTTGTGGTTTTAATTATTAAAAATGGCAGGGTGAAACTAAAGAAAAGGTCAAAATTTTGAAAATAAAAAAATATAATTACTGAATTAAATGACTAAAAATAAATATTACCTTTCACCGTATTCTACACCGTTGATGATTGCATATTTAAGAGTTACTCCACCAGGAGGTCTTGGCCAACCATACGAATACAAACCGATTCCTTTGAGAATTTGGTACCAAGGTAAATCTTGCCCACAATCATGAGACAAGTAACGTAACTTTCTTATTTCACTAAAAATATTTATTTCTTCGATGTCTGAGCAATATGAGGAACAAACGTCCCAGTCTAAGAACATATTACTTGTGAATCTTTGACCTTGCTTGGCAGGCAAACTGTCAATTATCATTTCTTTTTCTTCCAATGGAAAATATCTATAAACCAATGCATTTAAAGTATCTATTCTCTCAAATCTGGTTTCCTTATAAGTGCTTGAAAAACTCCTAAATATAGAAACGTAATAATTAACGTTGCCTATAATAGTGTCAGAAACTATTTCAATTGAGTTTGCAGGATTATTAGGAGTCCAGTATTCCCAATAATTTCCAATCTCAAGAGGATAGTAATCAAGATAGATACTGAAATCCTGCAGAGTGAATACAGTGTTTATTGTATCCTTATGTTGAATTGTTATAAATGTAGTGTCGTTATCAAAACCATCTCTATGAGCGTCAACTATGTAATCACCAGCCAAAATATCATTTAATACGAATTCACCATCGGGCCCTGTGTAGGTTTCCTTTGTTGGAGGATCAGTACTGATTTTTGCATAATAGATTGGGGCATTGGTGGTTGCATCGTAAACAAATCCTTTTATAGTCCCTTTGTAAACCGTTAAAACAGGATTTGATTCTTTTTCACTCGAACAGGAGGTAAGTATAATTAGAATTAAAAAACTGGCTGTAAAAAATTTTATTAAAAACATTTTTACATCTCACAATTACCTATTTAAAGTAAAATGAATAGCAGATAAACCGAGCAAAACTTAATAAGTAAAATGCCAAAATTCAATAACTATTAATCACCGGGCTTTTACAATTCTTTAACCAATCCCGAATATTTCTTCTCAACCTTAAATCCAAATTTGTAAAAGTACTCCGGTCTGAAGAATCCGGTAGTAACATACCTGATGTGCTCGCTCTTTAATCTTTTTAGAAATTCATTCATTAAATTTTCACTGATACCTGTTCTTCTGTAACGCGTGGATATTACTATCTTTTCCATGTGCACAGTCTGCTCGTCGGTCATTTCATAGAACAAACCTCCGATAATAAATCCTCTTTCGGAAAGTGCTACAAGAAATCGGTGTTCAGGTCTGAAATTGACTACAAGATTTGAATCCAGGAACAACGAATGCAGTCTGGATATTTCTTTCGGAGAAATCGGGCTGCGGATTAAAAATGGATTACCTTCTTCATCGGTAAGTTGCACTACAAGATTGGATGCGTCTGCACCAAAACTTTCCGAGCGTATTAATGCTGCTGTATCCTTCGGCTTTAAATATGGATAATTCAACCTGGTCAAAAAGAATTTTTCTTCCTCACTGAGATTTGGCAGCGAAAGAAGCTCCGAATAAAGCTGTTGCGATTTTTCAGCATTTACTTCCCCGGAGCGCTGCTTTCTGATTATATCACTCAAAGCAGATTTTATAGTGTCAGAAGATTCAGCGAAAGCGGTATTGAGGAAAAACTTCGGTCGTGCCGTTATGTACTCTTTCTCAAAATCAAATAGCTGATATGTTTCGTAAAGTTCATAAAGCATCTGAGCCTGTGCATTTATATCAGCATCCTGGTTTAGTGCTCTCCATCGGTGAAATCTTTTTATGGCGAAGAATAAATTTTTAGGAATGAATCCATCGTTCGAAATACTCTTAATAAATTCTTCTGCTCTATAAAGAATTTCATCCTTATTATCTATCCTGCTGTCAACTTTTACTTCTTCAATGAATTTATTTATTAGCCCAATTGTTTTTGATTCTCCCTCACATTCCGCTACTCCTGAAAAGATATAATTCCAGATTGATTTTTTATCAAGAAAAGAATATTTCTCCAGAGTATCTTTAATGAAAAGTCTGTGAAAGTTCACGAAGAAATCTTTTGGCGAATCTGAACTAATTCGCTTTGATACTGAATAAAGCAGTGTGCCTGTTTGGTAATCGTGTGTCGGGACCGTAATGTTTTCCGGTTTCGGATTAGCAAGTTGAATTTTGTAATTTGTAACTGTCCAGAAATTCATATACGCTGACGCAGTATTCCATACAAAGTGCGGCCAAAGTTCGCGCAGACGCTGTCTTGCTTCCTCATCATTTTTCTTGTTTTCTTTTTCGATGAAACGTGCAACGCTGTCTCTTGGCACAAAAGCTTCTGTCCACAATTCATATTCTTCCCAGTAACCGCCGAAGTGAGGAAGAAGTCTCTCGCCCTTTTTATTCATTCCTCCAAGGATTAGCCATTTAATTTCTTCTTTGACTTTTGCAGGTGGAAGATTCCTGTTCAGATGCAGTGAAAAATCAAATGCTCCCTGGAATCTTGTTTGAACTGTAATCCTGTAAACAGATTTATCATTCCGTGATTCAAGATTACTGACCCAGATTCCTCCCGGCAAAATAT
>JALONF010000183.1 GCA_025455085.1 Ignavibacteriaceae bacterium | reverse complement strand
CGTGAAGGTCTTGAATTCGAAACAGCAATTGTGAGTGACACGGCACCCTTGATTGATTTACTGAATTGCATCGAAAAGTTTGGAGATAAAATTCACGTAATGCGCGATCCGACTCGCGGTGGATTAGCTAGCAGCCTAAATGAAATTGCTGAAATTGCTAGTGTTGGAATGTTTATAGAAGAAGAAAAAATCCCAATACTTGATGAAGTAAAAGGTGCTTGCGAAATTTTAGGACTTGATCCTTTATACATTGCAAACGAAGGAAAAATGATTGCAATTGTTACTAATGATATCGCTGATGAGACATTAAAAGAATGGCGCGACAAAGAATTGGGAAAAGAAGCATCAATTATCGGGGAAGTAACCTCAGAAAATCCTGGAATCGTGGTAATGAAAACGACAATTGGAAGTAAAAGGATAGTTGATATGATTTCAGGAGAACAACTGCCGAGGATTTGTTAGAAAGAAAATATTTGATTCACCCCTGAATAACCAAATCTGATAATTTAATAAGTTCGTATTGTATTTATACGATTCTTCGCAATTATAATGCTTCCGATTGCAATTCTTTTATTATTACCAAAATAAAAATTTGAAATTCTCTTGTCTTGAATCAATTACAATTTTGACTTACTCTCTAAATATTTTATATTTCGTTAGTTAACGAAATGAATTATTGTGATCGAAGAAAAGACGAAAATATTTAAAGCCCTTTCCGATCCGAACAGGCTTCGCATTCTCAAAATGCTTCAAACAAAATCGCTTTGTGTTTGCGAAATAACTGATGTATTACGACTTGCTACATCAACCGTATCCAAACATTTAAGCATTCTAAAATCCACGGGATTTATAATAGAAACTAAAGACGGCAAGTGGGTAAATTATCTTATCAACCCACGACCTCCTGATGCAAGAATTTCATCCGTCTTATCAACTCTTGATTTCTGGATATCAGATGACCAAATCATTATTTCTGACAAACAAAAAGTCCAAAAAGTGGATCGTAATGAAGTGTGCTCGCGATAAAAATTTTTTTAATAGACGATTCGTTATTTGACGAATTATAAAATTGAATTGCTGATATGAACTGGAAGGAAGAATATAAAATATTTCTGTGGATACTGGGATTCTTTCTCTTTGCATACTTCATGCCAATTGAGAATGCAGCTTTTACGGGAGCTATCATCGCAGCTTTCGATCTTGCAAAATGGTATGCACAGGAACACGTTTTACTTTGTCTGATCCCTGCATTTTTTATTGCCGGAACAATAGCTGTATTCGTGAGTCAGGCTTCAGTTATTAAATACTTTGGCGCTAGAGCTAATAAGTGGATTGCATATTTAGTTGCAGCAGGGTCTGGAACTATTTTAGCTGTCTGCTCCTGTACAGTTCTACCTTTATTCTCAAGCATTCATAAACGTGGTGCTGGATTAGGGCCGGCAATTGCATTTCTATATTCAGGCCCGGCAATAAATATCCTCGCAATAATTTTAACTGCTCGAATTCTTGGGATTGAACTTGGTATCGCCAGAGTTATTGGTGCGGTTTCTTTCAGCGTTATTATTGGATTGATAATGTCATTCATATACCGAAAAGAAGAAAACGAAAAAGAAAACAATCAACTTGCAATGCCAGACGTGGATGAGCCTCGACCAATTTGGCAAGCAGCTACTCACTTTTTTATACTTGTTGCAATACTTGTTTTTGTTAACTGGGGAAAACCCGCAGATACATCAGAGGGCTTCTGGTATTTTATGTTTGCCAATAAATGGTTTATTACGTCAATTTTTGGAATTGGTTTTGCTCTTTCGATGATGTATATAATTAAAGTTAAAAAGTTATATGTGATTCTCGGAACAATGGCTGTTATCATATCTGCGGTTTTCTTTTATCATAATCCGATCAATCCATTTATCGTTGCAGTAATTGCAACAACTCTGGCTCTAACCTATTCTAAAGATGAACCAAACCAATGGCTTGGGGAGACGTGGGGATTTACAAAACAAATTATGCCCTTACTTGCTGCCGGAGTTTTGGTTGCAGGATTTCTACTAGGTTCACAAAACAATGACAACGGAATTATTCCGAATGAATGGATTGCTGATTTAGTTGGCGGTAATTCTTTGTTTTCAAATTTCTTTGCATCGATTACAGGTGCTTTTATGTATTTTGCAACTCTAACTGAGATACCAATACTGCAGGGATTGATAAACAGTGGAATGGGTAAAGGTCCTGCGCTTGCCTTACTGCTTGCAGGTCCCGCACTATCCTTACCAAACATGCTTGTTATACGTGGTGTAATAGGTACACAAAAAACAGTGGTTTATGTTTCGCTTGTAGTTGCTATGGCAACGATCAGCGGATTGATTTATGGTTCTTTGTTTTAAATGATAATGTAGTGTCATTCCTGCGAAAGCAGGAATGCACAATTTGTTAAAATTAGATACCTGCTTTTGCGGGTATGACAGAATGAAAGAAAGTAAATGATGAAAAAAAGAATCTTAATACTCTGCACAGGAAACTCCTGCCGCAGCCAGATGGCAGAAGGATTTCTAAAATCTTTTGATAAAAATCTTGAGGTGTATTCTGCAGGAACGAGGCCGGCAGAAAAAGTCAATCCCTTCGCTGTAAAAGCGATGAAAGAAATCGGGATAGATATCAGTAACGGCATTTCAGAAGACGTTGATAAATATTTATCGCAGTCATTTGATTACGTAATTACAGTATGTGATAACGCAAAAGAAACCTGTCCAGTTTTTATGGGTAATGTCAAACATCGTTTACATATTGGCTTTGATGATCCTGCAGATGCAGTTGGAACAGAAGAAGAAGTTATGCCCGTTTACCGCAGAGTAAGAGATGAAATCAAAAAAGATTTTTATGAATTCTATAAAAAAGAATTAAAGGAGAAATAACAATGCTGACAATAAGAATTGTCGGATCCGGTTGCACTAATTGCGAGAACCTTTATCAACTGTGTACGAATGTAGCTGCAGAAAATAATCTCGATGCCGATATTCAAAAGATAACTGACAAAGAAAGATTCACCGAGCTTGGTGTCTGGATGACCCCTGCATTAATTGTAAATGGTCAGGTTTTGACTCAGGGTAAATTACCAACCAAATCTACTCTCGAGCATTGGTTGAAAAAAGAATTAGCTCATTAATTATGAAAATATTTCAAACAAAATACTCGGGTGAATGAATGAGCAAATTAACAAAAAAACTTTCTTTCCTTGACCGCTATTTAACATTATGGATTTTTCTCGCAATGTTTATTGGAGTATTCACCGGTTACCTTTTCCCTGGCATCGTGGATTTCTGGGATTCATTCCAGGAAGGAACGACTAACATTCCAATTGCAATCGGGCTCATCCTGATGATGTATCCACCTCTTGCAAAAGTGAAATATGAAGAACTTGGTGAAGTTTTTCGCAATGTCAAAATCCTTTCGCTTTCTCTTGTGCAAAACTGGATTGTTGGACCAATACTAATGTTTGCGCTTGCTGTTATTTTTCTTCAGGATTATCCTGAATATATGGCTGGATTAATTTTAATAGGACTGGCACGCTGCATAGCGATGGTTATTGTCTGGAATGAACTTGCTAAAGGCGATACTGAATATGCGGCAGGATTGGTAGCATTTAATTCTATATTCCAGATTTTGTTCTTCTCGATTTATGCATACATATTCTTAACAATTCTTCCTTCATGGTTAGGATTGAAAACTTTCGCAGTTGATATAACCATCGGGCAAATTGCGGAAAGTGTTTTTATCTATCTGGGTATTCCATTTATTTCAGGAATGATAACTCGTTTTGCAGCCCTAAAAGTAAAATCCAAAGAGTGGTATGAAAAGAAATTTATTCCACGAATCAGTCCAATAACTCTAATTGCGCTGCTGTTTACAATATTTGTGATGTTCTCATTAAAAGGCGAGTACATTGTAAAAATTCCACTTGATGTTGTAAGGATAGCAATTCCGCTGGTGATCTATTTCGTGATTATGTTTTTAGTTTCATTTTATATGGGAAGAAAGATTGGTGCAGATTATAGTAAAACAGCAACACTATCGTTTACTGCTGCAAGCAATAATTTTGAGCTTGCAATCGCAGTTGCAATTTCAGTGTTTACTATAAATTCCGGCGAAGCATTTGCCGCTGTTATCGGTCCACTGGTTGAAGTTCCTGTGTTGATCGCACTTGTAAATGTTGCATTGTTATTTCAGAAAAAATATTTCGGTAAAGTAGAAAAAGGAACGGTTACTGCACCCGATATTTGTCCATAAATAGGTTCAAATAAATAATTATCTCTGAAGGGAGATTATGTTTATAAAAATAACATTTCCTATCATACTATTAATGTTCATTACGGGCATTAATCGTGCACAGTATTTTGAGTCGGTTGAAAAAGAAGTAGAAAGAATTTTAATCTCACTTTCTGAGGGGGATTCTCCTAACCATTCAGAACTCACTGAATTAAATGATCTGCTCTCTTCTGAAATTAATACTGAAGTATCTGAATCATTTCCTGGTATTAATCAGAAAAGTATCGACAGCTTAAAAAATCATTTATTTGAATTCGAGTCCCGTGCAAAAAACATTTCTGTTGATTCAGCTTTTGTGCTTTTCAATGGCTGGTATCTGCATTTTCAAAATATCTTCTACGACTATTCAGAAGAAAAATTCTTTTCTTCAAACAAAACAAAAATACTT
>JALONF010000182.1:4760-7325 GCA_025455085.1 Ignavibacteriaceae bacterium | reverse complement strand
AACTAAAATGAAATAAAAAATGTCCTGGATATATCTTTTCATTGCAGGATTATTTGAAATAGGCTGGGCAGTCGGCTTGAAGTACACTGAAGGGTTTACTAAATTCTGGCCGAGCGTTATCACCATCATTGGTATGATACTGAGTTTTTATTTTCTGTCCAATGCTGTAAAAACAATTCCGATTGGAACAGCATACGCAATCTGGACAGGCATAGGAGCTGTCGGTACAGCATTCCTCGGAATGATTCTTTTTGGTGAATCAAAAGAATTCATCAGGATATTTTTCATATTTCTTATTGTGATTGGCATTATCGGATTGAAGATATTTTCCAATGCTGATAGCTAATCTCCTTTGTAAGTATTACTGCATTGGCTTTTAATCTAACACAAATAAATACTTGCAGGTGTTAGTCTAAAATTTTTTTACAGATGAATGATAAATTATTTACAAACTTGACTCGTAATTGAAATATTTTCAGATTAAATTATTCCACAATAGTTGTGTCTGACTAAATGCAAAATAAATTTAACTTCTCTCCTGAATACAGAAGCCGTGCTATACGAACAATATTTGCGATAATATTTTTTATTATCGTTTATCTAGTTGTGCTCATCCTCTCATTTGCACTCGTTGCCTCAATTTTTTATTCAGCCATTTTACTGTTACAGCTTGTAAAACATAACCGTTGGGGTATTTATATTATTTTTTTATTCATCTTAATAGTTTTCATAGCGATTATTCTTTTAGTATTCATCTTGACGTTTTTTTTCAGAAAGTATACAGTTGATCGTTCGGGATGGATAGAGATATTTAAAGATGAACAGCCCAAACTCTTTAAGATTATTGATTCCATTTCAAAGGAAATAGGAACCAACTTTCCACAGAAAGTATATTTAGGTTCTGGTGTTGAAGCAATGGTGTTCTATGATTCAAACTTTCGAAACTTATTTTTTCCAAGTAAGGAAAACCTGATGATCGGTTTGGGACTTGTGAACTCCATGAGTGAAAGTGAGCTTAAAGCAATCCTTACTCACGAGTTTGGACATTTTACTCAAAAAAGTCTCAATGTTTACAGTTACGTATATATCGAGAACCAGATAATCTATAAAATGCTGATTGATGAAGAGTTTTATCAAACTCTTTTACATAAATTTCTCGTGGTAGGTCGATTCTCCTGGATCGTGATTTATTATTCCAGAATAATAAGATGGATTTTGAGGAAGGCTTATGATGTTGTATCAAAAAGTTATATGGCACTTTCCAGAGAGATGGAATTTCACGCAGATGAAATATCTGCGACAGTTTCCGGTTCCATCCCCGCTGTGACAGCTTTGTTGCGTACAGGTTTAGCGTGGGATTCTTTTAATTATGTCTGGCAATTTTATTACAATCATCTTTCAGACAATATTAAGGCAGAGAATCTTTATCCGCAACACTCCTTTGTAATGAATCAAATAGCTGAGAGATATGGTGTGCAGTTTAGTAAAGGATTACCTCAAGTTAAGAAAGAGACACTTGCTCGTTTTAACAGATCAAAGCTGATAATAATTAATCAATGGGCATCACATCCATCGGTTGATGACCGAATTAAGAAACTTGAAGAACTAAATGTTGATTCTAAAATCTGCGGTGATTCAGCCTGGAACTTTTTTACTAATAAAGAAGATATCCAAAAAGAAATAACCGCAAAACTTTTTAGGAACTGGCAATTTTCTGAATCTCCGGCTAATCTTACACTCGAAGAATTTGTTCAAAAATATTCTGATGATTTAGATAAGAATTCGTTTAACAAAAAGTACAGCTATTTTTATGATAACCGGGGTATTTCAAACTTTGATGTAAATATAGCAATTGAGAAAGTGGACGAAAATAATTTTAATAATTTCAGTGAGGTTTACTCTGAAGCAAATGTTAATTTTATTTATCAGTTCAGCGGAATCGATTATGACATAAAAACTATTGACAGCATTTCAAAAGGTGAGTGGAAGATAGAAAGTTTTGAATATGACGGCATAAAATATCAGATAAAAGAAAGCAAACAGTTGCTTGATAAACTTTTAAAACAGCACGAATCTTTATATCAAAAGGTGAATGAAATTGATATTGAAATTTTCAAATATTTCTTTAGACTGAGCAAACTGGTTGGAAGAGATTCAGAGCTTGTAAAAAGTTATGAAACGTATTTTTATTTTGTTAAAGAAGATAAGTCGAACCTGCAAATATATCTTGATCTGATAAATTCGATGCAGTTTATTTATAGAATTAATTCATTCAATCAAATCAGGATTAAACTTGAGGAGATGCACTGCAAGGAAAGTGTTTTTCGTGAAAGGATGGAAAAACTACTTGACGATGAAAATTATCAATCAATTTTAAATGCTGAACAAAGAGAAAAATTTACGAATTACCTTGAAAAAGAATGGACTTACTTTGACGGACAAAATTACAATCAGGAAGAATTAAAAATTCTTGAGGAAGCTATATATCAATTTTATGAACTCTGCTCGAGAGCACCATTTTATGCTTTAAAGAAATTGCTGGATTTTCAAATCGAGCTTGTTGAA
>JALONF010000182.1:0-4735 GCA_025455085.1 Ignavibacteriaceae bacterium | reverse complement strand
CTGTTATGAAACGCAGGTAAGCAGTGGAGGAATTTTACTTTTGGATTACCAGTAAGTTTAATAACATCCATATTTACCTGGTATGGTTTCATCAGTTTAATTCTTTCTTCCCATTTTTCTGCTGGTTCACCAAGTGAAAGCCAAACATCAGTATAAAGAAAATCAACTCCTTTAACACCTTCTTCAACTTTTTCAGTGAGAGTGATTTTTGCACCGGTCTGCTTTGCAATCTCTTTACATTTTTTTACTAATGCCTCTTCGGGCCAATTTTCTTTTGGTGCACAAAGTCTAACATCCATTCCCATTTTTGCACCGCCAACCATTAGAGAGTTACCCATATTGTTTCTTGCATCACCAAGATAACAATAAGAAATTTTATTTAGCTTTTTCTTTGAATGTTCTTCCATTGTCAACAGATCTGCAAGAACCTGGGTTGGGTGATATTCATCAGTTAGTCCGTTCCATACTGGCACACCGGCAAACTCTGCAAGCTCTTCCACAATTTTTTGTCCGAATCCGCGATACTCAATTCCGTCATACATTCTTCCCAAAACTCTTGCTGTATCTTTCATTGTTTCTTTGTGACCTATTTGTGAACCGGTTGGTCCGATGTAAGTTACATTTGCACCCTGGTCAAAAGAGGCGACCTCAAAAGCGCATCTTGTTCTTGTAGAACTTTTTTCAAATATCAAAGCAATGTTTTTACCCTTTAATTTTTTCTTTTCTTTACCGCTCTTTTTTTCTTTCTTAAGTTTTATTGATAAATCGAGTAAGTAACGAATTTCCTTTGATGAGAAATCAAGTAATTTCAGAAAGCTTCGGTTATTTAAATTCACTGCCATAAATTAACTCCGTATTTAAAAAGTTAAATGATAAATAAACATAATCAGTGCCCAAAATTAATCTTTTAACCCTGAAAACTAAAAACTTGATACAATTAATCGGCTTATGTCTCGCTTATGTTATTGTTTATTATAAAGGATAGCTTAAATTTATTATGAGATTTTATCAACTTAATTAAGGAGCCAAAATGAAGTACGTACTATTCGTTCTTTTGCTAACAGTATTTTTATTTTCTTCAGTTTATGCTGAAGATAATTCTCTAACTAAAAGCACAACTAGTTCAAGTCAAACAACTCAACCGCTAGGGGCAGAAAGCAAATGGTACTACGGTGGAAATATCGGTTTTAGCTTTTGGAACGATTACTTCTATCTTGGAGTATATCCATTAGTCGGTTACAAGGTTACACCTAAATTATCACTTGGTGCAAAGATTGGTTATGCATATGTAAGTGATGATAGGTATGAACCGTTTCCAGCGCTAAAAACGAGTAATTACGGTGGTAGTATTTTTAGCCGTTACCGGATTATTCCTCAACTTTATGCGCATGCAGAATTTGCGTATTGGAGTTATGAGAGCATTAACTCATTTAATACTTTAGAGAATACTTATAATACTGATCGTTATTGGGTTCCATATCTCTTATTAGGCGGTGGCTTCAGTCAAAATGTTGGACCAAACGTTTGGCTTTTTGCAGAAGTTCTATTTGACGTGATTAACGACGAGAATTCTCCTTATGAATCAGGAGATCCTTTTGTAAGCTTTGGAGTAGGAGTAGGATTTTAATTAAATATTAAAAGTTCAGATGAATGGTCGGGGTGGGGGGATTCGAACCCCCGACCTCTTCGTCCCGAACGAAGCGCGCTAGCCGGGCTGCGCTACACCCCGAATAATTTTTTTACATCTTGAAAAATTTACTCTGCAAAAAATAATATAAATATGCTAAATTCGCTAAATATCCATCAGAGTTTTGGAAAGCTTTTTGTTTATCTATTGTTTACTAGTTAAATAGATTTATTGTAAAACTGTTGTTTTTATTTAATTTTTGTAATATTTTAGCGAAGACTTGAAAAATGGTTATTCACTTATAGTGAATTATAAGATGATTATAATAAACATATCTATCACAATTATATGAGGGTACTCTTATGAAAAAATTATTTTCTATTCTTTCAATTTCTGCGGTTTTACTCTTGATGAGTAATTCGTTTGCGCAGGACAGATCCGTAGCTACTGATGCATGGGCATTCGGATTTGGTTTTACTTATCCAATGTATGTTGGAATTAACGGTGCATCTTTAAATACAAGTGAATTTTATGGAGGTCATATACTGATTCAAAGAAACTGGTCAGAGCATGTTGCCTCGAGAATAAAAGGTGCATATAATCATGTTGCAGCTCAATATTATGCTAATTATAATGATAATAATGGTTTTGGAAACGGTGAGTATGTTACAAACAATATGATTACTGGAGATCTGGATCTTATATATTACTTTAATCCCTGCGAACCATGGTCTTTATTTCTGGTTACAGGTATTGGAGTGAATTATAACAAACCTGAAAATGCTATTGTTTATTCTACAAATACTGAGACTGGAGAAAAATCAATAGTCGCGGAAAGTGAACTTAATGATGAATCGAATTTTGGTGCACAATTTAATCTTGGTGCTGGTATAGAGATAAAAATAGGTGAAGATTGGAGAATACGTGGCGAAGGTACATACCATACCATGGGCAATAGCAAAATTGATGGTGTAGACTCCAGAACTGGTGACGATTTTGGTTTCTTCGGCGGTAGTTTCTTCGGTGGTAATTCCAACGATAGCTGGATACATGCTGACTTAGGACTTCTTTATTACTTCAGTAAAGGCGAACCTTCCAAGTATTGCCAGTTATATACCGGTATTGCAGAAGTTGACTATAACAGAGTTGAGGATATTGTAAGAAGATATCAAACAACTCCAACAGAAGTTGATTACGATAGAATCTGCGAAATGGTTAAGAAATGTATGGGTAAAACAGAGGTTGCTGACAAGTGGGTTCTCGTTGGCGTAAACTTCGATTTCAACAAAGCAACTTTAAGAAATGAATCTTATCCAATTCTTGATAATGCAGCAGCAATCCTGCTTTCTCATCCGGAAGTAAATGTTGAGATACAAGGTCATACCGATCAGATTGGTTCAGATAAGTATAATGACGAACTCTCTCTGAAGAGAGCTGAAGCTGTTAAAAAGTATCTCATAGCAAAAGGTGTTGATGCAGGCAGATTGACAGCTGCAGGTAAAGGTAAGAGAGAATTAATGTTTAAGGAAGGTGACGAAGTTAGCAGATTCTACAACAGAAGAGTAGAATTCCACGTTAAGTAATTTGGATAATTAAATATCCGAAGTCTTTGAAAAGGGATCTGAAATATGATCCCTTTTCTTTTTTAAGTCGTAGTGCCTCTGAATTTTCGTTAGTTTTTTATACCTCGTTTTTTTCGTAATTTAGAATTGAAATTAATTATTTACTAACCTTTAATTCTATCCGGAGAGATGGAGAAGGAAATGAATCTTAAAAGAAAATCTGCCTCCACGCGTAAAAGCTCAGGAGGTTTTTTTGTATGAGGATTAAAACAAAGGTTGCAGACAGCGAAGGTCTCGATAGAATACTTACCCGGATTGCTCACGAAATACTTGAGAAGAACAAAGGCTCACAGGACCTAATTCTCATGGGTATGCGTACCCGGGGAGAATTTCTTGCCAGACGAATTCAAAATAAACTTAAAACTATTGATAATGCTGATTTACCGCTTGGAGTTCTTGACGTAACTCTTTACCGGGATGACTTTCGTATGAGAATCAAGCAGCCGGAAGTTTCAGTATCAGACATAACATTTGATATTAATGAAAAGCATATTATTCTTGTTGATGATGTGCTTTACACAGGACGAACGGTTCGCTCGGCAATGAATGCCATAATGGATTTGGGGCGCCCGGCATCAATTCAACTTTGTATACTTATTGACAGAGGACACCGCGAACTTCCTATACGTGCAGATTATGTTGGCAAGAATATTCCCACGTCACAAAACGAAGAAATAAAAGTCAGGATGACAGAGGTGGATGAAGAAGATGCTATTTACTTAGTTGAAGTTGATGAGAAGGAAGAGTGACTATGGCACTATCAAGCAGACATCTACTCGGATTGCAAGGAGTTTCAAAAGAAGATATTCAAACTATTTTAGATACAGCACACACATTTAGAGAAATCCTGGAAAGACCAATCAAGAAAGTTCCTACACTTCAGGGAAAAACTATCGTAAATCTTTTTTATGAGAGTTCAACGCGAACACGAATCTCATTTGAACTTGCAGAAAAAAGATTATCAGCAGACGCAATTAACTTCTCTGTTTCAGGCAGCAGCGTCAGCAAAGGTGAAACTTTTAAGGACACAATAAAGAATATTGAAGCGATGAAAGTTGATATGGTTGTTGTCAGACATGCGGCTGCAGGGACTCCATTATATCTTACCAAAATTAGTAGTTCGAATATTATTAACGCCGGTGATGGAACCCACGAACATCCCACTCAGGCTTTACTTGATATGTATTCCATCAGGCAGAAGCTGGGTCATCTTGAAGGTTTAAAAGTATGTATTGTTGGAGATGTTGCTCATAGCCGTGTTGCCCTTTCAAATATATTCGGTTTGAAAACAATGGGTGCTAAAGTTTCTGTTTGTGGTCCTTCAACTATGATTCCCAGAGACATTAAAAATTTAGGTGTTGATGTAATCTATAATATAGATGAGGCAATTCAGGAAAATGATGTGCTAAATATTTTAAGAATTCAGCTTGAACGAAAAGCAAGAGAATATTTTCCATCGATAAGAGAATATGCAAAATACTTTGGT
>JALONF010000009.1 GCA_025455085.1 Ignavibacteriaceae bacterium | reverse complement strand
AACTCCGGGAACCGTAACTTCAAAAAGGTTTTCGAGAGTTTTATCAACAGCATCAAAATTCATCTGAACAATTTTATCACCTTTTGCACCGTAAGTTTTCTTAATCGAATCTTTAATCAATTTAATTGCTTCTTCTTTCGGAAAGATATTTGAGATAGCAAAGAAGCACGTCTGCATAATAGTGTTGATCCTTACACCCATTCCGGTTACATCACCAACTTTGTATGCGTCGATGATATAAAATTTCATTTTTTTCTGGATGAGATCTCGCTGAACTTTTTCCGGGAGTGAATCCCAAACCTGTTCTTTAGGGACTTTTGTGTTAAGTAAAAACGTTGAACCTTCCATTGCTTCTCTTAGCATATCGAGCTTCTCAAGAAAAACCTGCTGATGACACGCAATAAAGTTTGCTCGGTTGATAAGATAAGTTGATTTTATTTCTTTGGGACCAAAGCGTAAATGAGAAATTGTCATCGAGCCGGATTTCTTTGAATCATAGACGAAATATCCTTGAGCAAAATAATTTGTTCCTTCACCAATAATCTTTATGGAATTTTTATTTGCACCAACGGTTCCATCGGCACCTAATCCATAAAATTTTCCTCTGAAGGTTTCTTCTGCTTCAACTGAGAAATTGTGATCGAAATCTAAGCTTGAATTTGTAACATCTTCTTTAATACCAACAGTGAAATGATTTTTCGGTTTACTGTTGTTTAGATTATCAAAAACTGCCTTTACCATTGCCGGAGTAAATTCTTTTGAAGACAAACCATATCTTCCACCAACAATTTTAGGATAATTAAACTTCAGTTCTCCTGAAACAAATTTTTCTGAGATTGAATTTACGATATCAAGATAAAGCGGCTCACCGGAAGCTCCGGGCTCTTTGGTTCTATCCAAAATTGCGATTGATTTTACTGATTGTGGAAGAGAGTTGATAAAATAGTCTATTGAGAAAGGTCTGTATAATCTGACTTTTACTAATCCGACTTTCTCTCCTTTCTGGTTAAGATAGTTAACAGTTTCTTCCGCAGCATCAGAACCAGAACCCATCATAACAATAACTTTCTCCGCATCTTTCGCACCGACGTAATCAAATAAATGATATTGTCTGCCAACCAGTTTGGCAAACTTATCCATTTGCTGTTGAACTATTCCCGGACACGCATTGTAAAAAGGATTAACTGTTTCTCTTGCCTGGAAGAAAACATCAGGATTCTGAGCAGTACCGCGAAGAACTGGTTTATCAGGAGTGAGTGCTCTTTTTCTGTGAGCAATAACCAGATCATCATCTATCATTGCATGCATATCATCGACAGTTAATTCTTCAATTTTCATAATTTCGTGTGAAGTACGAAAACCATCGAAGAAGTGTAAGAAAGGAACTCGGGCATTTAAGGTTGCAGCCTGAGCAATCAGAGCAAAGTCCATTACCTCTTGCGGATTGTTAGAAGCTATAAGCGCAAAACCAGTTTGCCTTGTTGCCATCACATCACCATGGTCTCCAAATATAGAGAGTGCATGTGCTGCTACTGTCCTTGCTGAAACATGAAATACTGTTGACGTAAGTTCACCTGCAATCTTAAACATATTCGGTATCATCAACAGCAAACCTTGCGATGCAGTGAAAGTTGTAGTTAATGCACCATTCTGCAATGCACCGTGAACACTTCCTGATGCACCGCCTTCACTTTGCAGTTCGCTGACTGAAGGAACTATTCCCCAAATATTTTTCTTACCCACTGCTGACCAATCATCGCAATGCTCGCCCATATTGGACGATGGTGTAATTGGATAAATTGCAATTACTTCGTTTGTGTGAAAAGCTGTATAAGCAGCTGCTTCGTTTCCATCAATAGTTACTTTATTCCGATTCATTTCTTTTCCGTTATATTTATTAAAAAAGCGAGGAAATTTGACTAACGAATATTCCAACTATTATACCAGCCAAATGCTTGTAATTAACGATTAATTACATATAATTTTTTCAAATTTGGAAATCAATCCTTATATCTAAAATTGAATTCCCACTTTTAAGAATGTAAAGACATTCTATTCATATAAAGGAATTTTAGTAACAAGATGAGTACAAACATTTTCTCATTTCACTGATATTATTCATTTATGAATATTTGGTATATTAACAGTGTAATTTCATCTATCTAATACTTTTAATCTCTCAAAAATTTTTCATCCACAAAACAGGAGGATAAATGGATTATCAAAACCTACCAGGAAGAGTTACAGAAGAAGTTTCAGTTAAAGACTGGATTATAACAATATTAATCACAGCTATTCCAATAGTTGGTTTGATAATGTTGTTCGTTTGGGCATTCGGAGACGGTGCTCAGCCAAGTAAGAAAAATTGGGCAATAGCAACGTTAATATGGTATGCTATTATGATTGTCCTTGTAATTATTTTCTTCATAGTTTTCGGAGCAATCATTGCAGCTATGTTTGGTGGAATGGGAGCTTATTCCTAACATCAACAAAAAATGTTATAAAATTGAGGGCCTCTGTGCCCTCTTTTTTCTTTAAAAGTTTTTGTGGATACTATTTCATAATTTGACAGGTAAATTTTTATTTACTTTGGAATCATCCAATAATTTTCTGCAATACATCATCATCCGGAGAAACTAAAATTAATTCTTCTGATACACCAGTTACTGTAAAGCAGCGATTCGACTTCATCGATCAGTTCCGCGGCTTTGTTGGTATACTGATGCTTCTTGGTCACAGTTCGTATTATTTCAACTCAATATGGTTATATCTCGATCCCGCTGATCCTTTACTTCCAAACTGGGAACAATTTGTCCTTAGATATATTGGATACCTCTGCGCACCAGGCTTTTTGATGATGAACGGTGCAATGGTTTGGTGGACATTTAAAAGCAGGGTTGATAAAGGATCTACTGATTGGAATGCACGATGGCATTTAATACAGCGTGGCCTCTTCCTTGTGCTCGTACAAATTACCTGGGTGAACTCTTCGTGGGGCGGGTTCAGTGAATTTAAACCTGATCACCTTGGAATAATTTCTACCATCGGAATCTCAATGATACTGCTTACGCTCATTATTTCTATGAAATGGCAAATAAGGCTCGGCATCGCATTAGCCATTCTATTAATATATCCATTCTTGCTAAAGATTGCTTACAATCCTGATGTTTCCTGGCAGCAAGTTCTGATGCAGACATTCATTGATGCTGGTGAATTCAATAAATACCCGATACTGCCTTGGTTCGCATTAGCAATTTTAGGATCAGTTATGGCAACCGGCTGGCTAACAGGATGGAAAACAGATAAACAAAAAATAATTTTCAGTCTGGTTATTGGATTCGCTTCAATCATTATTGCCACTATAATCAGAATGGAGCGAGGCTTTGGAAACATATTTCCCTTCTCAGATTTTGGTTCATATTCATTTTTCTTAGACCAGAAATATCCACCGAGTCTTTACCACAATTTTTGGTTCTTCGGATGGGTAGTTGTTGGCGTTGGCATTATAATATTCATCAATAAAAACTTCCCAAAACTACTAAACTTACTTTCAAGTGTAGGTAAGGTACCGCTCTTTTTCTATTGCGTTCACATAGCAATACTTGGAATTGTTTCAAAAAGAATCGGTTTGTTTTATCGCGAAGGTGAAGTATTGGAAACATTAATTGGATTTGCTGTGATGTTAATTGTGATGCTGCCATTAGCAAAATGGTTTGGTAGTGTGAAGCAGCGAAGTAAAAATTATATAATCAAATTGATCTGATGAACAGGAAAATATTATTAAAATATTTCAGCTGGATAGGTTTTACTTTATCTATCACAACATTTCTGATCCTCTGTTTTTCAGGATGCTCTAGCCGGAGGGATAAACCTGTAATTTTAAATGACTCCACAATAGTATATCCATCAAAATATGAAGGAGGTCTACAATCCAAGATTACACTGACAAAAAGAGTCAGTAAAAAAACGGGTAAGCCAATTAAACCTGGAACGAGATTCAACCTGCAAGAAGATACCAAGTTATTTGCAATCGTAGATTTAGAAAAGCAAACTACCAAACAAAATCGGGATCTGATGTTTCATATTGACTGGGTAGATTCTTCCGGTAATTCTTTTTATAAAAAACGTATCGACATCTCCATAAAAGACACATCATCCAGAATAATAAGCTCAATTTCATTATCGCCCCAAAAAAGACAACCCGGAAATTATACTGCTCGGCTTTATTTGTTTCGTGAACTTATTGCTGAAAAGAAATTCCTTCTTGTTGAATCTTTAAGTGACACCTTAATTGTTAAAAAGAAAAGTGAGTCTAAGGATACAAGTATTACTATCAAAAAAGTTAAAAAAGAGAAACTAAAAAAGTCTGAGATCAAATCAGACAACATAATGGCGAGTCTTGTTTTATGCAGAAAGATCAGCAAGAAAACAGGCAATCCAGTCGGAGCGGCAACAACATTCACAATCAAGGAAAAAGCAAAAGTGAAAGCAGTTGTGAGTATTGAGAAGCAGGATATAAAAACAAATGAGCAAATGAAATTTTACTTTAACTGGATCGGACCGGATGGGAAATCATTTTATAAAAAGCGTGTGGTTTATTCAACCAGTAATCCTTTCTTTACAGTTTCTAACTCAATTTCGATTACACCAGAAAAGCGGCAGCCCGGCAAGTATAAGGTGCGAGTAAGTTATCGTAAAAAAATAATAGCTGAACAAAAGTTCGAGCTGGTTCTTCCGGAAAAACAGGAAAGTTTATAGCTAAGGAATTGATATAATTATTAATCCTTCTGATTCATCCGCTACATAAACATACTTATCATCAACAGCCAGGCTCATTGCAAGTTCAGTTTCAACCGTACCAATGCGGACAGGCGAAGTCAAATTTGTCACATCAAAAATCTGCAGACCTCTCATACCGGTTGTTACAAATGCTTTGTTATTTTTATATACCACTTCCTTAGCGTAACCTCCGGTCGAATAGCTGCCAATAATTTTTACATTGGCAGTGTCGGAATAATCGGCAATCACCAGACCTCCGGTTCCACATGCAAGGAATGCAACCGGAAGATCAGAGTGAATTGTTACATCTTCAGCATAGCCGGGTGTATCAAGCCAACCCACCACTGAATAAATATTGTAACCATCCTGGAAATCAGAAATATCAAAAATTGTAAATCCCACTTCGCCGCACGCAGCGAGCAGGTAATTGTTTTCAGCAGAGGTATCGGCTGCAGAAGTACAAATTGCCTGTGCATATCCAGGTATAAAAAATGTTTGTCTCGAACTCGGGTACAGAGGGTCTTTTATGTTAGAAATATTTATTCCTTCTTCACTAACGGCTGTAAAAATGTAATCACTCATGATATGAAAATTTTTGGCAGGTGCAATAGGACGATCTTCCTTTGTTATTAGGGGATTTAAAGGATTAGCAACATTTACTGTGTTTACTCCGAAAGTACCAGCCGCAAGATAGATTGCGCTATCTTTTTTCGCTAATTTATATGAGTACCCCCGTAAGCCATAAGTTAGCTCTGAAATAAACTTTGGTTCTTTGGGATTAGAAACACTTAATATTATCAAGCCGCTTTGCCCTTGTGCTATATATGCCAGTGAATCTTTTACTACAATATCCTGAGCATATCCTGATGTAGCAAACTTACTTACGATTTTATATCCGCCATCGTCGCCGATTAAAGATTCAGGATCATTTGGTGTTCCGCAACTGAGCAATAAAACAAGATTAAAAAACAAAATTGCTTTATACATTTTTTGCATAATAGTTCTTTCAATAAATATTTATTCTACTTTTTAAAATTTCAGAATGTAATTAAAATTTATTCCAATACGGTATTGTGTGTAATCCTTTTCATCAGAAACATACTCTTTGTTCTCATCAGCAGCAGAACTGGATTCTCTTCCAAACCAATGATAAAAAACAGTCGCCGAAAAGTTCTCCAATAAGTCTATATTATAATTAAAAAAGACACGATAATTGTAATCGTAACGTCCGGCGTGGAGAGGATCCAATTCAAGGTAATGGTTAGTCGTATAAAAAGCTCTCAGGTACTGCACATCGATGCTAATATCATTATTCCGGGAAAAAACTTTAGGCAATGCATAGTCAAAGCCTGCAAAATATGCATGTTCATAGTTAGTAGCATCTGAATCGTCAGAATTATCTTTTAGCTCGCCAGGCTCATCGTAACCTTTCGCATCAGAAGTTGTATAGAAATAACCAAAGTTGAAATCAAGATTATTAAACAATCCCTGATAAATTCTGAAACCGTACATATAGTCATTACTATCATACTCGGTATTTGATTCATCGAGGTAATATCTATCGTATGTAAAATAAAGCCGGGCCCTAGTGGTCTTCCAGAAAAAGATATGTTGAAGCCAGAAGCTAAAATCATCTTTTGAAAATAAATATGGGCGAAATGTCTCAGGGATATATCCATAATACACTACCCAGTCCTCGTCGCGAAAATGCCTGACATAAAATTCCGGCAGAAAGGAATAAGAAGCTGAGAGTGATGTAGAAGGAGTGATATACTGACGAAGAAAAATATTATACGTCATCCAGGTTTTAATCGAATTATAAGTATAAGCATCGGAGTCATAGCCTGCTCCGAATATAGTTTTTAAATCACCAATTATTTCATCTGTGTACGTTAATCCGATAGAATAACCCCAGACCAGATCGTCAACAGTTTCAATATGAAATCTTCCTTCATCTTCCCTGTTCTTAAATCTTTCAATATATTTTTCTGAATATTTTAAAATGTTGTTGTCATAATATGGCTTTATCGAAAGGCTGAGTGCCCACTTATCTGGCTTTTTCTCTTTCCGCTTCTGTCCATAAAGATTATTATTCAGGTTCGAAAGAAAAATCAAGCAGCAAAGCAGGATGATGCTGTATTTGATCACAATATGTTCGCTAACTTTTACAGACAATTAAAATGCTTCCAGCTTAATATCTTTTTTGGGGAATAGTATCCTGCCAAGTACTGAACATTTATCGAGAGTAATTATCTCGTATGTGTGTGTACCGGACGGAACACTTATAACAATTTCGTTTGCCTTACCCGGAGTTCTTTTACCATCCTTCTTATATCTGGTAACATCAGAACGATCGGTACAAAGCATATAAGTGTTTTTAACTTTCTTGTCCTCTTTAACTTCTATTCTGTAATTCAGCTTTCCCTTCATACGGTAATCGAACTCTACCCGATTGAGAACTCTTACTGTTGTTGGTCCGGTAATCTTCACTTTCAAAGGTTTAGCTGAAGAATAACGATAATACGAAACAACGTCTTCATAAGTTGCGAGACTTACAGGTTCGTTTGGATACATCGGTGATAATGAAACCCAGTCAATTTTCTTTTCCTTAATTTCGGTGAATAATGTACGCGTAATAATCTGTAAATTTTCTGAGCCGCTCCAAAGCTCGATGGTATGCTCACCACGGGCTAACTCTATCATAATATTTCCTCCAACCGAAGGCAATCCCAGTGATGCATCTTTGAACGAAGCTTTACCATCTGGCTTGACGCTGTTAAATTCAACTTTAACTTTACGTGCACCATTGATTCTATAATAAACACTATAATTTAATCGACCTTCATCCTGAGAGCTTATCATTCCGCGTGTGATAATTTTTAATTTGCCGGGACCTCTTGTTGTTAAGATTGACGGTTCATCAACTGATAGAGGATAATATTTATAACTCTTTCCTGATACGTCAATTGAAATTGGGCCATTCGCATATTTAGGAATCAGCACTTTAGTCTTGGGTGCAGCACTGCACAAAACAGTGCCCGCAAGAAAAACTAAAATCAGAAAAAATATTTTATTTATTTTTTTATAAGTGTTCATTTCAATCTCATCTTAAATCCAATGTGTTACAGTTCTGGTTCCGGATTTGTCTGGAAACCTTTAACCTCCTCAGTTCCAAGCTGATGACGCTTCCTCTCCATAAAAAATACGAATGCAATAGCTATAACTAAGAAAAACGTTACGCCTGCTGTTAGCAAGACGCTATATCTTTTTTGAATGAAGATTTCACCTTCACCGGGACGAGGCAGCGGAGTCGGATTTGTGGGTAAACCATATTCCAGAGCAAGCTGATTTACATTCAAAAGATGAATTACGGGAATGTTTTTTTCAGCCATCTGTATCAACAAACCTCTTACGGGAAAATTCTTCATTGGAAGAGTTTTATATAAGCCGTTGGGTATAAACTGAGCATTTTCAACTGATCCGATGCTTGATATTCCTCCGCCCACATTAATGAATGCCTTGATTTTATCTTTCTTCCTGTACTGATTATATAACTCAATTCTTTTTTGAATGCTGCTTTCAAGATGTTCTTCATTAATAAATTCAACTTTGTTTCTCTCAATAGCATCAACTATTAATTGCCTTCCTTCCGGGCTGAGCCCCCTGCCTTTATCAAGTCCGCCGCCAATTGAAGCTGCCACTGATTTATTTTTAAATACTCCGGCCTTGAACAATACCCTTTCCATGTCCAGCCATGTATAATACGGATCATTAGCTCCCCAATTTGAAGCACCAACCGAAGTTATTATTATTGGTTTCAGCTTTAATGTTTGCAGGGCAGAGTGAACTGCAATATTTAATCCAGGAAATGAACCTGTGAAGGCAACCGCAACAACATCATTTTTTTCCAATTCCGCTTCTTTGATCATATCAACTACAACAGCAGCAAAATTGGGGTTAGTCGTTGTCAGCTTTGCTTCAATATATCCACGATCAGTTGTTATTGGAGTAATATCCTGACCGATTAATGCAGTTTCATTGGGATCATTCACAACATCTATAAAAACACTTTTTTGCATCCTGAAGTCTTTTAAATAATCGGTGGCTTCCTTTGCAAGTTTTGAAGCTTCGATTTTTTGATCGTAATATTTAAGCTTGACATCCTCCTTGCCATATTCAACTGCAAGAAAAGCCATCAATGCTAGCAGTGCTAAGACGCTTAAAACCGTTTTTGAACCCGCACTTAGATTATATACTTGCATTTGATTACTAAAAATTTACGTTGGCAGCAATTCGCCGTTAAATATGATTATCACAATTAATCTCACCAGCACTGAAGTAATGAATAGAACGCACAGTGTCCTGTAAATACCTTGTTTGCCAAACCAATGAGCAATTAAGCCGGGGACGACCCAGCCGACAGCCTGCAGTTGTACAATGTTTGAAGTCAAATCAATTACTAAAAACTGCCTGGAAAAGTTCGCAAGCAAACACCCGACCAAAAGACAAATAACCATTTGTCTTCTTCCATAAAGAAACGTGTAATGACCTAAAATTTTTATGACAAGGTATGTTGATAAGCTTACAAGAATAATTCCGATCAGCCTGTCCGGCTGCGAAAGCTGTAAAGCAATATAGCCGGGAACAACTATTCCACCAGCTGCTAATCCGAAAACTTCATATGAAAGCAGACTAAAAATTAATCCGAGAGTGATTGCAAGCTCAACCATATACTACACTCCGGTTCTCAAAGAAGTCAGCAACTTTTCCGCCCATACCACCCATATTTCCTATTGCAACAACAGTGGATTGCTCGGCTGTGTAAGCAAGGATTGCTTCAAAGACTGCTTCCGGTTCAGTCCAGCCCAGGTTCACAATTTTATTTCTTTTAACTCCGCCGGACACTGCTAATTCCTCAACAACTTCCGCTGACTGCCCGATTAAAATCAAATAGTCAAAATCATTATTTAACTCTTTACCGATCATTCCGATTAACTGTTTTGCTCTGTCTAAACGATCCTGTCTTGTGTTCAGCAGAATTATTTTTACTCCGCGAAGTCCAATTTCTTCTTTGACCTTGTTCCAGATCATCAATGTTGACTGGGGATCATTTGCTGCAAAGGCATTAAAAAAACTTATCTTCTTCTGGAATACATTCACAATTGATCGTTTCAGAGCACCAGCATCAGGAATAGCCTTATACATTCCGCTAAGTGCAGTTTTTCTATTAATACCAAGGTGCTCACTAATCGCCAGAGCAAGTGCAACATTTTCCTTATGCTCTATATACCCGAATCCCTTCATCTCATCATCTGTCACGTGGCATTCATCAGTCATGTAAATAGCTGAATTTCTTTTGTCGGATATTTCTTTAAGCTTATTAAAAAGAATTTTCTCTGCTGTGAACACGTTTTGGTTTTTAGGAATAGTATTGCCCAGAGCTTTTGCGATTTCAGGAAGAGTGTAACCCATCACATCAATGTGATCTAATCGTACATTAGTGATCACACTTAAAGTGGAATGCAGCATTTTCGTTTCGGTTATCCATTGGTACTGCGGCTGAATAGCCATACATTCCATTACAATCGCCTGAGCTTTTCGCCTTGATGCAAATTTTATAATGGATAGCTGCTCGATAATATTGGCTTCAGCCTTGCGGTAAATTGCCACTTCGCAGCCGTTTTCTAAAATTAATCTCGGATAAGTCCCGGTAACTTTTGTGATGGTTTTAATTCCGCTTTCGCGTAATGCTGCACCAATCAACCTGGTAACACTGGATTTACCTCTCGTTCCATTAATATGAATTCTTATCGGGATGGAAAATATTCTTTTTTGATGAAGAGCAAACTCTATCAAACCATAAACAGATACTATTATAAATACTATCAATAAAACTGTAAAAACGTACATATCAATTCACGATTTCCGAAATATCATATTGCTTCAAAATTATTGAAGTAGTTTTCTATCGATAGTTGATAATTACTTTAAGAGTATCATTTTTCTTGTCTGCATAAAACTACTCGCCTGAATCCTGTAAAAGTAAACTCCTGAACCGACCTTAATTCCAGAATTATTTTCCCCGTTCCAAACACTATAATATCTTCCAGCTGACTGTTCACCTTCAAACAATGTTTTTATTAGCGTTCCGTTAATATCATAAATACATAACTTAACATGAGCCTGTTCCGGGATAGAATAAGATATATTTGTTAAGGGATTAAACGGATTCGGATAGTTTTGGTCCAGTGTAAATGCAGTCGGTAATATCTCATCACTTCCTCCATCGTCTTCAACGGAAACTACGGTCGGAGTCTTAGTGGTAAATTTTATTGCCAGACCATTTACTAATTCATTAGCTGTGGGATCATAAATTTCATTGAACAAAAATTGTAAGCCGACATCCTCAGTATTGTTTTCAATCCCAACTGTGCAGCTTCCCGCTTCTTCTACTTCTTTATATTGTAGTATAATTTCTCCATCTCCTGTAGGAGTGGAGTAATATACAGGATCAAGAAGAATAATTTCAAAAGTTTCCTTATCAGTCAACTCGGAATAATGTGGTACAGTATCCCATTCTACAATGAACCTATGGTTAACGGGATCAGAGTAATAAAACAGTTTTCCACCACCTTGCGGTCCATTTGAAAAGAAATCATCCCAGAACACAGCAACCATATTATTGAGCGTATCTAAACAAGGGAGAGAACGGTTTAAAGACTTCGTTTGCGTCCCGTTGCCGAAAGCAATCCACCCATCGCCGCTGACTCTTAGTTCAGTAAAATTGTTTCCGTAATATTTAAAGTTGAACGGCAGATTTACAGTTTGCGTAAAATCGCTTAATCCGCCCGGCTTAGGTATCGGTGTTCCAATTGCATCGATCTCAACCCAGTTGAATTCCGGTGACTGTTCCCAAAGATTATCATGATTTGAATATGCGTAATATCCATAAGCATCCGGACCAGTTGGATCTGATGCTGAGGGCATAGCAACCTCAAGAGTTATTTCATCGGTTAATAAATACGGATATAATCCATTCTGAGTTTCAAGCTTAAGGGAGAAGACAGCATTATATTGAGTGGGACAATTTTCACTAACAGTTATCGTATAAGTATCAGATGCATTAATGGAATTGCTGTCTGACAAAATAGTGCCGAAGAATGCCATCGAATCAAGGATCGTCATATACGGATCCTCAGTGCTGATAATACCTATAACATCAGGAGCAATATCATCTCCTGTATTTAATATTTTAAATGTCACTTCAACAGTTTCACCCGGGTCCATCCTGTAATTACGAAGAATGTTTCCTTCATCATCAACATAAAATTCGGCAAAATTCAGGTTACACCCATGAACAATTTCATCATAGGAAAAATCCCAGGAAGTAGTAGTACTTGTGACGTGCAGAGTAAATGGAATTATGTAACCCACAGGGCATTCAGGTTTTATAAAGAACTGGAATGGCAAACCGATCACTGAATCACCTGGTGCCATATTTCCGAATACCACTGAATCAGTTGTCATTTCAATGTAATTTAAAGTGTCAATTTCTGAAAGAATTGCATAAACGTTGTTCGAAGTGATTGTTCCCCAATTTTTTAAAGTAAAAGCTATGGTACAGTTTTCATTCGGATTTATGAGTCCGTCATCATTACCATCTAAATCAGTAACTGCAGGATCTCCATAGGGTGTAATATTTTCTGTTCCAAGTGATACTTGTATTGAGCTTTCTTTTGGAACAACATTTCCACCGCTAACAGTAACATAAAGATCACCTACGGATGAGGGTGTTACATTTAAAGTTGCAACTCCCGCTATATCAGTAGTACTGGTTTCATAGACACCATTTCCGGAAATACATATTCGAGCATTATTTATCGGTAAACCACTTATAGAATCAGTTACTGCTATTTGTACCTGGTTAAATCCTACATAAATTTCATTTGGATGAGTCACCGTAACAGGCTTTGGAATATCTTTCCAGATATGCATACTTGGATCACCTAGCACACAGTAGATCTTATAGTGATATTGAACATATGGATCACTATCACCAAAACGCTGATACATGAATAGCTTTCCACCCAGCAGAGCTTCTCCCGGACTATCAAGAGCCTCACCGGGCTGCATGATTGGAGGAAACATACCCAAATAAATTCCCTTATCAATCGAATTATTGTAAGCAGTGTGTGTATTGGAAGTTGGACCTATAAAAGCACAAGCGCCTCTTGGTGGTTCTGTCAGTGAGCCCATTTCAATCCATGTTTCGCCGAAACAATTCCCTTCATCGAACATTGCAACACCGCATCCTATACTCGTGACAAAAGTCAGCTTGTCAGCATTATTCAGACCATTTACATGTGAAGTAGTAAAATAATAACATGAAGCATGCCAGCCGTCGCTCCACCCCTCACCCCGGTAATTAAGGTAGCTTTTACCACTATTAATCGCTGTAACTATACTGTTTACATTATAGGTGCATTGCCAATTACTCATCATAGTATCTACTGAAGTAAAACCTCCATTCTGCATCATAAGCTGAGCAGCATATCTTTTAGTATCCACTTGTGATTGATACTGATTATTTGAGCAGACTATGCCTTTTTTATACCAGTCGGTCGCTGAGATGTTTGGATATTTTTCGTACTTCAAAAACTTTCTAACCATAATCTTCAAAATTTGTTCGCCACCACCACTGGTATTGTTGTAATTGGTAAATCTGCCTATCATCATTTCAGGAATGTAATCATTTCCCTCGAGCTCAACGAAATAATCTTCATTAACGAAAGTCCATCCCATGCCTGTCCAATATTTTACCGGGGCATTACCAACAGGTGAGCCATAGTCTCCCACAATTAAGATGTGCGTAGGAACATCTTCCCAAGTGTTATAAACATTTAGAATATAATTTTTAATGATATCAGGATTACTTTGATTTGCCCCTATATCGCTGAATTTTGTAACAATAATCTCTGTCCCGGACTTGTGCTTCCATTCCGCATATGGTTGAAATTCATCAAAATACAAATCTGGCATAATGCACATCATAATATCATGTCCAGTTTCCATTCCTGCATATCTTCTTTGCAACACCTGTTCATAGTTAAAAATATAATTTCTGTAAAGTTTAGCAAAAGAAGGAGCGATTGGTTTGTCAGGAGTAGTCTTAGGATTGATGCCTGCACCAGCTAAATAATTAATTCTGATTGTAATTGAAGTAACAGCTTGAATTTCCTTTTTAGCAGGTGAATACCTTATCGGAAAAATGGAAACACGTGCAATTCGAAAATCTCTGAAGACAGCAGGATCTTCAACCTTTGCATAACTGTTTGGATAGAGATTGCTTGAATTATATGCTTCGATGTTTTCAAGGTAAACTGTCTCGGGTTTTCCCTCTTGCCAGCTTTCTCTCGCAGGAGGAACATTGATACCCTTAAATATTTGAACCGGACTTGTTTCTAAAACTTCAACACTCACCGACCCTTGATTTGGGATTGCCAGAATTTTAGCAATGTTTGGAATTTCAGGATAGCCAACTTCTCTTGTAATTCCATCGGCATCGAAGCTTATTGATTGATATGTTTTAACGCCATCAGAAAATTCATTTATGTAGAAACCCGGGAGGTCAACCTTAATGATTGTACTATTAGCATCGTCGCTGATGATTTGAACAAAGGGTTGTGAACCGGTGATGGAGTAATTATCAATTGAAATCCATTGTGCAAAAGAAATGGATTGCATCAAAAAAATTACAAGACAAGTAAGTGATTTTTTATTAATCATCACTTTTATCTCCTATGTAGTATTTTGTGAAAAAAGTTATTTTTCAAACGGATGCGATCTGTAAAAAGATTAGCAAATCAGTAATGAAAATTAGCTGTAAATTAGATGGTTACCAACGATTGCTACATTTTAAGAATCACAATTTGGCAAGAGGCAAGGCAATTTTTATTCCTAAAATTTCTCGACTAAACAACGAAATTTTTTGTGATTTTCTTAGAAAGTGGAATTTTGAAATTGAAATTACTTGATTTGAGAGAAAATTTATCCTGTCAGCCGTGACGGATTATCATTATGTCCCCATCCTTAACAACATACTCCTTCCCTTCTAATCTCCAGGTTCCCTGCTCCTTGGTTTTTGCAAATGAACCAGCTTTTATAAAATCATCATAAGCAACAACCTCTGCACGAATGAACTTATTGTAAAAATCAGAATGAATTTCTCCGGCAGCTTCCTGAGCATTTGCGCCCTTTCGGGTTGTCCACGCTCTGCACTCGGTTTCACCGCAGGTAAAGAAAGAGTGCAATCCAAGCAGATCATAAGTTTCTCTGATAATATTATTTAGAGCAGATTCCTTAATACCAAACTCTTCCATAAATATCACAGATTCTTTGTCAGAAAGTTCAGACATTTCCTGTTCGATCTTACCGAAAAAGAAAAGTGCTTTTGTATTTTTGCTAAGTTTTTTCTTTGCAAGCTCATCCAGAAATTTTCCTGTTGCATTTACCTGGGTTTCATCAAGATTGAGTGCAATCAGCATTGGTTTAATTGAAAGAAGCTGAAATGAACTTAAAATTTTTAATTCGTCATTCGTGAGATGAGCATCTCTTAAAGGTGTCTCTTCCTGGAGTAAGTTATAACATTTCTCGAGCAGAGGAAACTCACGTTTCAATTTATCATCCTGGACTTTTTGAATCTGCTTTTTAACTGTTTCAATTCTTTTTTCTACAATAGTCAAATCAGATATGATGAACTCTGCTTCAAAATTATTTATATCACGCATCATATTTACTGAACCATCCGGATGTGGCACCGTTTCATTCTCAAAAAGCCGCACTACCTGGATAAGTGCATCGTTTGTTTTTACTTTGCCAAGAAAATTGCTGGTGAACTGAGTTGAACCCGATGCCCCTTTCTGCAGCCCAACTACATCAATGACTTCTATTGTTGCACTAGTTTTTTTTGGCGGTTGAAAAATATCTGTTAGCTTATCCAAACGTTCGTCTGGTATCTTTATCACTGCTTGATGATGAGTTTTTGTGATTGTCTGAAAAAGAGTTGATTTGCCTGATTGAGGTAATCCTACAATTCCTATCTGCATTAATATCTTTTCTTCTTTTGTTTTTGTTTTTGTAGGACAAATATAAGAAACGCAGTTTTAGTATTAGCGAGCCAATAAAAAAAAGCCGCTGTGGCAGCGGCTCTAAAAAAGTTAATTATTATTATTTCGGCTGGAGAGTTAAAGTCCCGATATCAGTATCCTGATTTGCAAAAACCTGAACTCCTGTAATTATAGTATCTCTGTAAACCATAGTATCCAACGGAATAATATTAACGTCGTACAAACCTTGTAACAGTCCCATTAATTTAAAGTGCCCCTGTAGATCAGTATATGTTGTTATTGTAT
>JALONF010000447.1 GCA_025455085.1 Ignavibacteriaceae bacterium | reverse complement strand
CTCTACAAATTTCTCGTATGAACTTAGAGCATTCGAATAGTCTTCAAGATTTTCAAAGCAATAACCAAGCTCATAGTACGCTTCTGAGTATTCGGGATTTAACTTTAACACTTTATTAAAATATTTTATTGCTTCTTCGAACTCTTCATTCCGCTGATGAAGAATTCCAAGACTGTAAATAGCTTCTTCGTTGTTGGGATCATTGGTTAGAGCATTGTTTAATGATTCTTTTGCCTGTTTGAATAAGCCGATGTTCTCTTCAGCTATTGATCTGTCAACAAGAGCATCCGAATCTCCAGGGTTTAAAGACAATGCTTTGTTAAAACATTCAATTGACTCATTGAAATAACCGAGAGCATTTAGGAATAATCCTTTTCTAATCCAGTATTCTGAGTTATACGGAGCGATTTCAATCAGCGCATTTATGAGATATAGACCATCCTCGTTGAGATCATTATCAAGGCAGGATTGAATTACATCATCGAACTTATCAAGGTATCCATAAACAGCACCGGAATCAACAAGTTTTTTACAATTCTTCGTTGAAGAAGCTCATTAACTTTCCTTATAAATTATATTTCCACAAAAAATGTATAACTAAAAAAAACTAAAAACAAGAACTGATTAAGTTGAAGATTAATAAAATTTTATTATGCAATTACAGGGCACAAAAAAGCCCCGGATAAACGGGGCTGAGAAAAAAGATCATCGTCTACTTTAGCAGGATAAATTTCTTTGTGTCGACAAAATTGCCGCTTGTGAGCGTGTAGAAATAAATTCCGCTCGGTAGTTCTGAAGCATTAAATGTAACTGAATAACTTCCTGCTTCTTCTACTTCATTTATTAATTCAGCTACTTCTGTTCCTAATATGTCAAATACTTTTAGGGTAACCAATCCATACTTTAGAATTGTGTAAGATATTGTTGTTGTTGGGTTGAAAGGGTTTGGATAATTTTGTTCTAGCAAGTAAGATATTACTTCTGATTTTTCATCAATAACGTGAGTAACCGTATCCTGTATTGCTAAAAGCGTTTTTTCCTGATTGAATGCCAGGGCACTATTATGCACTCCCAAATATAAAGTCCCATCTTCAGTTATTGCACCGGTATGGTCAACCTGCTGATGTTCTAAAATGAGTGGTAATTTCCATATTAAGTGCCCATCACTAGATATAGCATAGTAGGAATAACCTATTGTTGATCCCAAATAAATTGTTCCCAGCGAATCGCAAATTAATGGCTGAGTGAAATCTTCTATCTCAATTTCATTGAATAAATATTTCCATCGAAAGTTTCCATCGTAATCAACAGATATTAATGAAATATAATAAGGGCAACAAGTAGTATCAAAACCAATGAAGTATAAATTCCCTTGATAATCTATGGTTGGAATAACATGACTGCCTGCAACACCAATATTTTGTATAAAATATTTCCATCTTAATGTTCCATTAGGGAATAAAGAATAGAAATATTGAGGACCTTCCTCCGGCAAAAAATAAATATTTCCATCAGAATCAACCATAGCAGCTTTGAAAATATTCCCACAGCTAAATTTCCATTTTATCGTTCCATCTAAATTAAGAGCTATGAGATTAGAATCAACTGCAGGTATATATATTGTATTCCCGTCCGGTGATAAAACAGGAGATTTATATTTATTCAATGAAATTGAGATAGAAGATTTCACTCAGCCATTAATTTGCGATTCGCTGGGAACAATTTATTTGGGATTACCGTTGAAACAATTTGGCCTGAGGTTTCATATTTCCATTTTAAAGTTCCATCAGATCTTAGTGCATATAAGTAATTATCCCGCCCTCCGAAATAAATGGTACTACCTGAATCGACGATAATACCGGATTGAGGAGGCCGATTGCTACCTGTTTGATAAAGCCATCTTAAACCGTAATTAGGGGTGTAGCAATAAAAAAAACTTGAATCAACATAGTATGAACCAAAATACAAATCCCCGTTTTGACCAACAATGGGGCCTGAGAATATGCCAAGCCCCATGTCTTCTGACCAAGCTACTGTTGATGTTTGTGGACCCAAATACTGAGATCTGCCTGTAAATTGGGGGTCATGTTTAATCATAGGCCAGGGTGAATCAGCCAGCGTTGGCCAGTGTATATCCACTTGCTGTTGTGAATAAAGAATATTTGATAATAAAACGGTCAATAATATTTTCCTTACCATCTTTTTTCCTCAAGATTTAAGATAAATAATGAAAGATCATAGCCCTTGACTGGGTGTAATCTTTCAAATTAAATACTAAAATTTTTACTTTAACAATACTAATTTACGAACTGAAGTAAATGAACCGATTTGAATTCTGTAAAAGTAAATTCCAGTGGTAAGATTTGAAGCATCAAATTCAATTGTGTAAATCCCGGCTTCTTTCTGCTCATTTACTAGTATAGCAACTTCTTTACCTAAAGTATCGAATACTTTAAGCGTAACCTGACCTGATACCGGGAGTGAATAGCTTATTTTGGTTGATGGATTAAATGGGTTCGGATAATTCTGCTCAAGCTGATAATTTATTTTATTCTTATTGTTAGATTCAGGTATCGATATTTTTTGCGGTATCTCTAATCTAACTTCTACTGTATTCGTTGGATCAGTTTCACCTATGCTTTCCCAGGGATCTTCATAAACACATGTAACATAATAGCTTCTAGCATTATAATCGTTCCCTATCGTAACCGAAATGTCAGTGTAAACAAATTCATCAGAATCTAATGTTTCTAATAGAGTAAAATTACTTGGTTGATGTGCCGCAGACCTATAGATTTTGTAACCGATAATGGTCCCCTGAAGAGCAGCGGGATATGGTCCAAAAACAAATCTGGGATGATTATCAGCATCATTTGTAACGGCTAAACAATTCTCCCAATAATCTTCAAGACCGGATGTTTCCAAGATATTATCTGTCAGATCCCAGAATGATTGGTAGCTATAATTTATA
>JALONF010000181.1 GCA_025455085.1 Ignavibacteriaceae bacterium | reverse complement strand
CAGCATTAATGAATTATTGAGATTCTCTGATATTCGTTCCAGATTGGGTTGGATTCCAATAACACAATAATCATTGAATGATTTGCAGGCATCAGCTATTAGTGTGGCAGATTGTAATAAAGCGCTTATCATGACAGGTTTAAAAACATTAAGTTCGAAGTGTCCATTTGAACCTGCAACCGAAATGGTTGTATCATTTCCCATAATCTGTGCACAAACCATAGTCATTGCTTCTGTCTGAGTGGGATTTGCTTTACCTGGCATGATGGACGACCCAGGTTCGTTCGAAGGAATTGTTATCTCTCCAATTCCCGATCGTGGTCCCGAGGTGGACATTCTGATATCGTTTGCTATTTTCATTAAGCTAACGGCCAATTGCTTTAATGCTCCATGAGTTTCTACAATAGCATCATTTGCTGCCAGAGATTCAAATTTGTTTTCAGCGGAAATGAAAGGTTGCTTTGTCAAATGGACAATAGAAGCTGCAACCTCTTTGGCATAACCCTCCGGTGTGTTCAAACCTGTTCCGACAGCGGTTCCCCCCATGGCTAACTCTGAAAGATGTGGCAATGTGTTTTTCAACGCCTTTATTCCATGTTTCAATTGTGACACATACCCTGAAAATTCCTGTCCGAGAGATAAAGGAGTTGCATCCATTAAATGAGTACGACCGATTTTGACAATATCAGTCATTGCTATTGATTTCTCCAATAAGCCGTTTATTAGTACCTCGATCCCCGGGATAGTATATTCAACTATCTTGCGATAGGCAGCAATATGCATAGCTGTCGGGAAAGTATCATTGGATGATTGGGATTTATTCACATCATCATTTGGATGAATAAATCTGTCTCCTTCTCCTAATTTGTTGCCAAGCAAAACATGAGAGCGATTTGCAATAACCTCATTACAATTCATATTCGTATGAGTTCCTGAACCAGTTTGCCATATAACTAGTGGAAACTGGTCATCAAGTTTTCCTGCCGTAATTTCATCACATACCTCTGAAATAATCCTCATTTTATCGGCAGATAATAATCCAAATTTATTGTTTGTTATTGCAGCAGCCTTTTTCAAATAACCAAACGCATGAATAATTTCAATAGGCATAGATGCAGCCGGACCAATAGGGAAATTTATAATTGATCGTTGAGTTTGAGCTCCCCAATATTTATCCACAGGGACTTTGACCTTCCCCATGATGTCTTTTTCTATCCTGTAATTCATATTTTCTTTATTTTTTACTGATTGATAGTAAACTTAAGGATACAACCTCTGAATATTCCAATGGTTTCTTCCCTCTAAATTGTACTGGATACGGTCATGCAGGCGATGGGTTCTTCCCTGCCAGAATTCAATTTGTATTGGTGATAAATAAAATCCTCCCCAATTATCAGGTCGTGGAATGGATTGGTGCTTAAATCTCTGCTCTAACTCGTTTACTTTCTTTTCCAAACTTGCCCTACTCTCAAGTACCCTGCTTTGTTCTGACGCTAATGCACTTATCTGACTTTCACGCGGACGACTCTGGAAATATTTATCGGATTCCCCATCAGGAACCTGGTGGACGTCGCCTTCAATTCTTACCTGACGAAATAACTCGCTCCAGAAAAAAGTCATCGATGCATAATTACTGCTTTTCAGATCATTTCCTTTTCTACTGTCGTGGTTAGTAAAAAAAACAAAACCTCTTTCATCAAATCCTCTTAACAGCATTATTCTGCCTGAAGGCCTTCCATCAGTCCCTATTGTCGCAAGATGCATAGCGTTGGGCATTTTCACTTTGTTTTTTATAGCATCTTCAATCCATTTTTCAAACTGGTCAATGGGATTGTCGGCAATGTCTGTAACATTGATACCCTGAGAAATATATTCGGTCCTGAAAATAGTTATTAATTGACGTACGGATTTCATCAGAAAATAATTTATTTGTTAAAGGTCTGATGAAATTATAACAACTTCTGCTTAAATATGTTTAATAGATACAGGAGTTATGCCTGCCAAAAATTTTGTATCGTGACTTTGCAATGATTTTATAAATAAAATCACGAATAAAATTGGGGACAATGATGAAAATAAAGAAGAGTTTCCAAATGCCTCCCAGTTCTTTTAATATATGAAGTATTGCAGAAGATTTTAGAAAGTATTTGTCACTTTTGATGTACACGACAGAATCAAAGTTATCCGTTGGTAATCCAAATTTTTTAAGCAATGATTGCCCGCTTTCTGATTGCAATGACACGAATAAGAATTTTGCTTTCTTGCCTCTCTTAATAATGAAATGGACTAATCTGCTGCACAGATTACAGAATCCATCAAACAATAAAATATTTTCATTATTAATCATAGGCCCGGTTTGTTTCTTCTTTACCTAGAACGGATTTAACATTTTATCTTTAGTTGTCCATAAACCTGCTGATGGAGTACTTATGAAAAATATTCTTTCTCCGTTTTCAAGAGTATTAAAGCCATTTTTAAGCTTATCAGGTGTATATGTTTCAATTGCTTCATTATAATCAAGAAAGCTGAAATTCACAGTCTCTATTTCCTCTTGAGTCAAATAGCCTGGTGCATATGTAACTTTAAACCGGCCCTCTGATGAACCATGAATGAGATGAGCTGTTGCATGTGTTAAGTCCTGTAAATCTTCATGCTCACTCCATAGTTGCATTATTTTTTCAGTACCTGTATACCCATATTTTCTAATGATTTTATCTACTTCCTCATTCTCGCCAAACCTCTTTAATCCTGGAGCAATTATAATAAGTTCTCCGCCATCTGCCATTGCTTTACGTGTACGATAGATGGCTTTGTTTGCCACCCATGTACTATAAAACTCGTCACCCTGCATGAAAGCTACTACTTTCTTCAGTGGTGGCACTATCTTAATATTTTCGTATATTGATTGTTTTGCAGCAAGTAAATATGTATCCAGATCATTTCCGCAATAGAACCCGGTATGAACAAGTAATCCTTCCTTATTATATGCCATCACTAAAAGGATATAAACATCCGGCAAATGACCAAGTAACTCATTTTCCGCTTTATTGAAACAATGTCTCAATGGCGTGATTAACGAACCTAGATTATTCTCAATACCGAAACATGCTGCAGCCATATGGGAAGCACATATCGTATCTTTTCCACCAAGGCCAATGAAATAATTTTTATTGTGATTAGCAAAGCCTAAGACTTCGTGAGGAACAACTTGTCCGACATTTATAATTAAGTCCCATGGTTCTTCAAGAACAATCCGGTTTATTGAAACAGGAATCTCCCAATCGGCTTTTCCATTTGTGGATTTCTTTACATAATCTGCTGGAATTGTCCCAATTCTTTTACCATCTTTCCTCCAATCGTGTTTTAATATTTTATTTTCAGGAATATTGCCAAACATCCATTTGTTTTGCTCTTCAGTATGAGGGGCATGCTGCCCCAGAGTAGGAATAACATAAACATCGGCTATTTGAGCGAAGTAATTATAAAATAATTCTGTTATCCAGCCTGCTCCACTGTGTGCTCTTGTAATATCAGGCGGTAGTAACAATACTTTCTTTGGATTCTTACAAATCCTGCTAAGACATTCTGTTGCACTTTTTAAAACAAATGATTTAATTTCATCTTTGTTAATTTCTGCTTTTTTCTCAAAAAACCATGCCATAATTAATTCTTCTAAATTTAAAGTTAGTACGTGAATCCCAGTACAATTGCAATCTACGTTAGTTTCTTTGTTAAACAGGTTAAAACCATGAAAAATTGTCAGTGTTAACGAGATGGATTCAATTATGTTTTGAATGCGGTTTTTAATGCTTATTAAAATTAAGATTCTATCGCGCAGACCTGAGGATTTTTTCCGATAAGTAACTGACGATTCTTCCAAATAATGCTGGGTAATGCAAATTGCTGGATTTTGCTACAGTGTGACCACTACTTTGCCTTTTGTTTTTCCAGTTTTCAATAAGGCTGTCATTTAGATTAAACCTAGATATTTGCTTTTAAATTGATTAAGAAGGTCATGGTATTGCTCATGAACTCCATGACCTACAACTTCTTCCTCAATTTTTTCAAATTGTTCAGAAATCTCCTTTTGTTTCTGTTCACTCAGCGTTTTATTTGCAATTGGAAAAAGAATATTTTCTTCCTTATGGATATGATTCTGTAACAGGCTTACGTAGTTTGTCAGATTCGTCATTATTAATTCACCTGAACAGGTGTCGCCTAATTTACAGTTTTCCAGGCCTCTTTTTATTTCTTTTATATAGCCTCTTCCAAGCGTGTGTTCCTGCAGCATAACTCCAATAGGGCCATTTTCTTTTGGAATTCCTGCCAAAACAAGTGCAGGAAACAGAGATGTTTCTTCTTTACCATGATGGCATTTGTCTGCAAATGTTTGAAGGAAATCAACAATCTGCTCAACATCTTTTATGTAAAATTCTTTGTTTGCTTTTATGTCCTCAGCAATTTTGCTCATAATGCTCAACATTACTTTAATTGCTTTATGTTCGTTAATTAAATCTTCTGTTGGTGTCATAATTCAATATGTTTTAATATTTTAACAATTGATTTTCGAATTTGTTCTATTTAACCATATTAATACAAACCTGATTCTGAGGATTTATAACTCCATTTTCAAAGTCAGAAAGGTTTTGAATCGTGGTTTGAGCAATTTGGGTTAAAGCAATATCAGTAAAATAAGCCTGATGTGCTGTAATTAAAACATTTGGGAATGTCATTAAGCGTGATATTTTATCATCAAGAATGACAATTTCTGATAAGTCT
>JALONF010000180.1 GCA_025455085.1 Ignavibacteriaceae bacterium | reverse complement strand
GGATAATTTGGAATTTCATTCGTTGAAATTTTTTGAAGCAGATTTTTATCGTAACCAGCAAAAGAGCACAGGATCTCTCCGAGCTCATATCGGGAGACTCTTTCCAAGCCACCAAGATTAATTGTTTCTTCCTTCAAATCCAATCCTGCCAAATCAGTAATTATTCTTGATGCATCAATTAGGGATATTGGTGTTCTGAATTGATCTGTAAACAGTTTAACTGGTTTATTGTTCTTCAGCTCATCAGACATATTTTGGAAATGACAACGGGAATGATTCAAGCCAAATCCATAAAGTAAAGCAGTCCTTAAAATCAAATAATTATTTGTTGACTCTTTTACCTTCATTTCTCCAACAAGTTTTGTCTCAGCATACAAAGTTGCAGGAATTAGTTTTGCATCTTCCTTTAAAAATGAACCTCTGTATCCGGCATAAACAAGATCAGTTGAGATATAAATAAGTTTCGAGTGATACCTTTCACAGAGTAGTACAATATTATTAGTTGCTTTTACATTAGTTCCAAAATACTCTTTAGCTGATTGGTTTTCTTTCGGAACTGGATTTGTTATTGCTGCAGTATGAATAACAATTTCAGGTTTGAAATCAATGAAGAGATTCTGTAGTTCCTTTTCATTTAAAATATCAATTCTTGAAGAAGGATATTCCTTACAGTTGCCAGGATTATTTCTATACGTAGTAAAAGTATCGAACTTCTTCGAGACAGCAAGATTCAGATATTGTCCAAGAAGTCCACTACCGCCAGTTATTAAAACTTTCTTCATTCATTATACTGAATTAGTGACTTATTCTGTTTTCAATCTCTTAATAGATTTGTTTTTGATTTTTTAGAGACAGCTATTCTTTGGATTTACTATATGCCTTTGGTAAATTTATAAATTATTAAACGGAATTATATGTATAAAAAAATAATATTTGCCATTCTATTATTAGCTGGCACAATGGTTTATGGTCAGGCGGGTCAGTTCTTTGATGCACCTTTTGGAGGCGGTATTGGTTACGTCCCAGCTTGGTATCTACCAAACATTGATCCAATTAACGTGCAGTTAAATAAAATTGGGATGACAAAGTTATCAGAAAGTGGTTTTTATTCATCAGGAATCGCAGGTTACCTTTACGTTGGATTTGTTAAGAATCTTCGAATTGGAGGAATGGGCTACGGTGGTTCGGTTTCATCTTCGCAGACAATTGATAATGTAAATAGTGAAGTCGTTTATAGTTTAGGCGGTGGTGGTGTGACATTAGAATATACATTACCATTTATTAAAGATCTTGGGATATCTGTCGGTGCTGTCATCGGCGCTGGAAATTTGGAATTAGATATATATAAGAACTCCGGAAATTTTACCTGGGAAGAAACGTGGGGAGAGTTTTTAAATCCTGATACTGCAACTGGAAGTTTCAACCGAAAATTGAAAAATAGTTATTGGATGTTTACCCCAACCATAAATCTTGACTATCCGATATACAGATTTGTTTCACTCAGACTTGGTGTGGGATATCAGATAACATTTGCGGATGACTGGACTGCTGATAACGATCAAAATGTTTCGGGGATCCCATCCGATCTAAATGGCAATTCATTTTTTATTCAATCAGGAATATTCATAGGATTTTTCTCTTTTTAATATGAAGAAAATTTTAGTAACTGGCGGTGCCGGTTTTATTGGAAGTAATTTTATAAACTATATACTCAGCAATCGGAAAGATATCTTCATCGTTAATCTTGATAAATTGACCTACGCAGGAAATCTTCAAAATCTTAAGGACGTTGAACAAAATCCAAACTATACATTTGTTAAAGGTGATATTGTAAACGATGAATTGGTTAGTTATCTGTTTCAGAAATATGAAATTACTCACGTCATTAACTTTGCGGCTGAATCGCATGTTGATAGAAGTATTCTTGGCTCAGAAATTTTCTTCAGAACGAATGTTTTAGGAACAAATGTTCTGCTTGAAAATGCAAAACGGTTTGGTGTTGAAAAATTTATTCAAATTTCTACTGATGAGGTTTACGGCAGTCTCGGCCCAGAAGGTCAATTTGAAGAGACAACCACATTGCAGCCGAATAGTCCTTATGCAGCAAGTAAAGCTGCGGCTGATATGATGGCACTTGCTTTTCATCATACCTATCAGGTTCCTGTTGTAATTACAAGATGTTCAAACAATTATGGTCCTTACCAGTTCCCTGAGAAATTGATTCCACTGATGATTATCAATTCATTAAATAATAAAAAGCTTCCGGTTTATGGAGATGGAATGAATGTCAGAGATTGGATATATGTAATTGATCATAACAAAGCTGTTGAACTAGTTCTTGATAAGGGGAAAGTCGGTGAAGTTTATAATGTTGGAGCGAATACTGAAAAACCAAATATTGAGATTGTGAAACTTCTTCTAAAACACACAGGCAAAACTGAAGAATTAATTGAGTATGTTAAAGACAGACCTGGGCATGACAGAAGATACGCGATCGATTCAACTAAAATAAAAAACGAACTCGGTTGGGTAGCCCATCATTCTTTTGAGAGTGCCATTCAGGATACTATTAAATGGTATATTGATCATCAAAAATGGTGGAAAGAGATAATCTCAGGTGATTATCAAAATTATTATCAGTTACAATACTCTTCCCATTCATAAAAAAGAATTATGAGGTCACTGCAAATGAACATAAAAGCTTTACTTTGTTTTTCATTATTGTTTTATTTGACAGCCTATCCGCAATATTCTGAAGAGAAAAATGTTAAAACTGATATTATTGGTGTCGGTGTAATTAGTGTAACTATTGGTGGATCCTTTCCAGTGACTGGCACCTATAGTTCTTTTATCACAGAAAGAGTAGACCAGTTTATTTCAAGGATGTATGCTCAAGCATTAGATTTGTCAACCAGGATGGCAACTGATCCGGTGTTATATAGAAAAACTAAAGCGGACCTTGACAACTTTGCATTAAGAGGTGTTAAGCTGAAACGATCAACAGGGGAAGAACTAATAGTAGATTTGCAAAAATTTAGACTGACTGGTGATTTTACCTATAATCCATACCTTAGAAATGACGATGTATTAATATTTCCAACAAATGATATTAGTCGGAATTTCTTTTCGGTATCAGGAGCAGTTAACCTACCGGGAACATTTTATTTTGTTGAAGGAGATAATCTTGGTGATGCGCTTGAATTAGTTGGAGGCATAAATCTTTCTTATGAAGGTGTTGACAGTGTTGAATTATCCAGGCTTTCTCTTGATGGTCAAACTGAGTTTAGAAGAACCATTGGAATTGATAGTAATTATCAGATTCAGCGAGGCGACAGGTATAGATTTTTAGCGTTAGAGACACATAGGAAAAACTTTGCTGTTTCAGTCATTGGTGAAGTAAATATTCCTGGGATGGTCCCAATTACAAAAAATAATACAACTCTATATGAAGTAATAAATTCTTGCGGCGGATTCACTCCACAAGCTTCTTTGAAAAGGGCAAGAGTGTATTCTGGAAATAGTCTGGCGAAACTATTAGAAAATCAATATAATATTAAACTCGAAGAACAGCCAGATCTGGAAAACCCGAGTACAAGGAACATTCTTCTAAATCTTGAATTGGCTCTTATGTATAGAATGTCAAACGTTGTTACTGATGACACAAGTTATTTTAATTTAGAGAATCAACTAAGAGTTTTAATAGAGGGTAGTTCTCTTGACTTTAGAAAAATCAATGATCCTGAATCAGACATAGCAAAATATATTGTACAAAGTGGCGATATAATAATTATCCCACAGATACAAAATTCCGTTTACGTTTTTGGTCAGGTTTTAAGGCCAGGCCATATTACTTTTATTGAAGGGAAAGATTACAACTACTATGTCAACGAAGCAAGCGGTTTAGGTGAACTTGCTGAGGATGATGAAATTATGGTTATAAAGGGTGGCTCAAGAGCGTGGCTTTCTCCACAGCGCGAGATAGTTACCATTGAAGAAGGAGATTATATTTACGTTCCAAAGCAAAGTTTGAGAACGGTAAGGTCATATATAATGGAGTATTCTGTTTATTTGAGCATACTAGCTAGCATCGCAGCTATCTTACTGTCAGTTGTTACAATAGCAAATAACTAAACTGACTTGACTTTGAAGATTTAAAGGATATATTTGGAGTCCTTGTTTAGATGTTCTTTTGATGGAAATGCAAATACCTATGGTTGGATTTTATTATTAATTTCTTCATTCCTGATTTGACTTTATTAAATAAAGAGATTAAATTTACAGCCCTTCATTTCTGAAGGTTTTATTTTGTTCTTTGAAAGAGTGAGTGCGTTTAATCTGTTAATTAAACGGTTTCAACATAAGCGTACAAATACACGCCAGATTACAAAAGTATTAAACTCTACTACGGAGAGTTTGATCCTGGCTCAGGACGAACGCTGGCGGCGTGCTTAACACATGCAAGTCTACGAGAATAAGGTAGCAATATCTTTAGTAAAGTGGCGCACGGGTGAGTAACACGTAAGTAACCTACCTTTAGATTTGGAATAACCCCGAGAAATCGGGGCTAATACCGAATGATGCAGCGGCACCACATGGTGATGTTGTTAAAGTCTACATGACGTCTAAAGATGGGCTTGCGTCTGATTAGCTAGTTGGTGAGGTAACGGCCCACCAAGGCTTCGATCAGTAGCTGGTCTGAGAGGATGATCAGCCACACTGGAACTGAGACACGGTCCAGACTCCTACGGGAGGCAGCAGTGAGGAATATTGGGCAATGCC
>JALONF010000179.1 GCA_025455085.1 Ignavibacteriaceae bacterium | reverse complement strand
ATGCCTGCAAATCATTCAATGATTATTGTGTTATTGGAATCCAACCCAATCTGGAACGAATATCAGAGAATCTCAATAATTCATTAATGCTGGTAACAGTATTGAACAATCATATTGGTTATGAAAATGCGTCGAGAATTGTCAAAAAAGCCTATACCGATAATTTGACTCTGAAGGAAGCAGCATTAGAGTTAAATCTTTTAACGGAACAACAATTTGATGAATGGGTTGTCCCGGCAGAAATGATCCGGCCGATAAAGAGAAAATTGTAATAAATCCTGTTAGAAACGAAAACCTATTATATGCTACTTTAGAGAAAAAACCAAAATAAGATTGATATGGAAATAGAATGGTTACTAAAGTATAATCCGGTATTATTGGCCCTTTTTGCGACACTTTTCACCTGGGCAGTTACTGCTCTAGGTGCTTCAATGGTCTTTTTCTTTAAAACCTTAAATCAGAAAGTATTAAATGCAATGCTCGGTTTTGCCGCAGGAGTAATGATTGCAGCCAGTTACTGGTCGCTCTTAAAACCTGCAATAGAAATATCAGAGGCAAATGGTAACATTGCATGGCTTCCTGCTTTAATTGGATTTCTATCGGGAGGAGCATTTTTATTATTAATCGATAAATTGCTACCACATTTACACATTGGACTCACAATTGATAAAGCAGAGGGAATAAAAACATCATGGCAACGCAGTGTTTTACTTGTTTTGGCAATCACCCTGCACAACATCCCTGAAGGACTAGCTGTAGGGGTGGCATTCGGGGCTTTGGCAAATAATCCAAATACAGGATCACTTGCAGGAGCTATTGTACTTGCAATAGGTATCGGATTACAGAACTTTCCAGAAGGAGCAGCGGTCTCTATTCCAATAAGACGTGAAGGATTTTCAAGAATAAAGGCATTCAATATTGGGCAAATGTCCGGTATTGTTGAACCCATTGCAGGAGTTATAGGTGCTTACATGGTTTTAACTATAACTCCATTGCTACCTTATGCACTCGCATTTGCTGCAGGTGCGATGATCTTTGTGGTTATTGAAGAACTTATACCTGAATCACAAACAGGAAATGAAACAGATTATTCTACAATTGGAGCAATGTTGGGATTTGCAACAATGATGTTCCTCGATGTCGCACTTGGGTAATAGAAATTTAATTCTTTAATAAAAAATTTCATCAATTATGATAAACTATACCGCTTCATATACTGATAATTATCAACTGACTATGTCTCAGGTATATTTCCTGAAAGGACAAAAAGACAACCAGGCCGTATTTGACTATTTCTTTCGTAAGTTACCTTTCGATTCCGGTTACGCGGTATTTGCGGGTTTGGAAGATCTTCTTAATGCACTCGAAATTCTAACCTTCGATAAACAGGATCTGGACTTTCTTAAGAAACATGGATTCCATCCTGAATTTATACGATACCTTAAAAAATTCCGGTTTACAGGTAATATTTATACTTCCTGCGAAGGAGATATTGTTTTTCCAACCAGCCCCATTTTACAGGTAGAAGCAAATATTATTGAAGCTCAAATCATCGAAACTATCCTGCTTAATATTCTTAATTTTCAAACTCTGATTGCCACAAAAGCCAGTCGAATGCGGCAGGCAGCCGGGGAACGGAAACTTATTGACTTCGGATTACGAAGAGCACAGGGTGCCGGAGGTTATTATGCCAGCAGAGCTGCATTCATCGGAGGATTTGATGCTACCAGCAATGTTCGTGCAGGACGCGATTATGGTATCCCGGTGTCAGGTACAATGGCACATTCGTTTGTTGAAAGTTATGATGACGAATTGACTGCCTTCAGCCATTTTGCTGAAGAACAACCGGAAAATTGTGTATTTCTCGTCGATACCTATGACACTATAAAAAGTGGTTTACCTAATGCTATAACTGTTGCAAAAAAAATGGAAGAGAAAGGTTACCGGCTCAGCGGTATCAGAATCGACAGTGGCGATCTTGCCTATCTTGCCAAAGAGTGCCGCAAAAGTTTGGACAATTCTGGTCTTGATTATGTCAAAATAACTGTTTCAAACCAATTGGATGAATACATTATAAAAAGTCTTTTGGAACAGCAGGCTCCGATTGATATATTTGGTGTGGGGACAAGTCTCGTGACCGGTCATCCAGATGCGGCTTTGGATGGAGTCTATAAACTGTCTTTTGCAAATGGAAAACCACGAATCAAATTGTCGGAGAATGTGAGTAAAATTACACTACCTCATCGAAAACAAGTCTTCAGAATGCTTGATAACGGGGGTATGTTTACCGGAGCCGATGTAATTACCCTGGCTGATGAAAAAGATGTGGATATCATGTATCACCCTTTAAATCCTCTTAAATCACTCTCTGTCAAGAAATATAATAAAGAATCCCTGTTGCAGAAAGTAATGGGAAACGGAGTGCGGTTATCAAAACTTCAGTCGCTTTCAGAAATAGGACAGTACAGCCGTGAGCGATTAAAAAATCTGCCCGGGGAATACAAACGGTTTAACTATCCGCATATATACAAAGTGGGCCTTAGCGACAGGCTTAAAAATGAACGGGACTGGCTTATTGAAGTACATAAAAAATAAAGATATGAAAGCACTTGTTATAGTCGATGTTCAGAATGATTTTATGCCTGGTGGTTCTTTAGAAGTACCACATGGGGACATAATCGTACCTCTGATTAACCGGCTACAGAAATATTTTGATCTTGTAGTAGCTACACAGGACTGGCATCCACAAAACCATAAGAGTTTTGCATCGAACCACTCAAATAAAAATCCTTTTGATGAAATAAACCTACACGGAATTAAACAGATCCTTTGGCCCGACCATTGTGTGCAGGGGTCGAAAGGTGCTGAATTTCATCCTGATCTTGGAATAAATAAAATTGAGACCATATTCCGTAAGGGAATGGATCCTGAAATTGACAGTTACAGCGGATTTTACGACAACGATCATCAAAAAAGTACAGGTCTGTCGGGTTATCTGAAAGAAAAGGGAATCTCTGAATTATATTTTTGTGGCCTGACTTCTGACATCTGTGTATATTATACAATAAAGGATTCACTAAAAGAAGGCTTTTCTGCCACACTGATTGAAGATGCCTCCCGCCCGTTAAACAATGATATTTTTAACAATATAAAAAACGAACTTGCAAATAATGGGGTACGGATTATTGGTAGCTATGAAATCCTGATATAAAAAACAAATATTAATTCATTAATCTTAAACACTATGCATAGCTATTTTGTTTAGTAATTACAAATAAAGTTATAGTCATTACGAAAAAAAAGTAATTATGAAAAAAATTGCAATCTTAGGAACCGGAGGTGTGGGTCAAACTTACGCTTCAAAATTCATTGCACTTGGTTACGATGTAATGGTAGGCACACGTAATGTGTCAGAAAAATTAGCAAGTACTTCAAAGGATGGTTACGGGAATCCGCCTTTCAGTGAATGGTTTGCGGCAAACAAAACTGTTAGATTAGGAACATTTAAAGAGGCGTCCGCTTTTGGAGAAATTATTTTGAACGCCACACAGGGAGGTAGTTCAATTAACGCCTTAAAATCGGCAGATTTAAAAAATTTAAATGGGAAAATCCTGATCGATATTGCTAATCCTTTGGATTTTAGCCATGGGATGCCACCAAGTCTGATTCCCGGATTATCAAATACAAATTCATTGGGCGAAGAAATTCAAAAATCTTTTCCGGATGTCAAAGTTGTAAAAACACTTAATACGATGTGGTGTGGACTAATGGTCAATCCTGCAATGATAAATGACGGAGATCATAACGCTTTCTTAAGTGGAAACGATGCCGACGCAAAAGAAAAAGTGAAAGAAATTTTGAAATCGTTTGGCTGGTTAGATAAAAACATCTTTGACCTTGGCGATATCAGTTCAGCAAGAGGAACAGAAATGTATTTGCCTTTGTGGTTACGAATTTTCGGAGCAACGAACAACGGAGCATTTAACATCAAAATTGTTAGCTGACAAAATGAACAAAGTAATTTTTATAACAGGTTCAAACAAAGGGATAGGTTATGAAATTGCAAGGCAATGTGGTAAGCGGGGTTTCCATGTAATTATTTCAGGTCGTGATGAAAAACGATTGAAAAAGGCTCTTGAAAATTTACATACGGAAAAGATAAATGCTGACTCATTACTGATGGATGTGAGTAGCCTGGAAAGTATTGAAACCGCAGCTAGTCAATTTAATTCAAAAAGGCTGAAAATTGATGTTTTGGTTAATAATGCCGGTATAATTATTAAGGGCGATTATAAATTACTTCAAAATGATAGAAACATTTTGCAACAAACTATCAATACAAATAGTTATGGGCCATTATTTGTAACAAAAGTATTTTTGCCATTCATCACCTCACCTGGCAGAATAGTAATGATTTCCAGCGGAGGTGGGGTATTGAACGGAGAGGTGGCCGGATGGTCTCCTGCTTATTGTGTTTCAAAAACATTGCTTAATGCAATTACCAAACAACTTTCTTATGAGCTTAAGGATAAAAATATATCAGTAAATGCTGTATGTCCCGGATGGGTACGCACCGATTTAGGAGGCTCGGGTGCCACACGTTCTCTTGAAAAAGGGATCGAGACACCTGTATGGCTCTCATTAGAAGCTTCACAAGAATTAACCGGACTTTTTTTCAGAGATAAAAAGGTAATTCCATGGTGACGCTGGGAAAAATAACCCGGTCACGAAATTTTAATTACACTAAACATTTAAACATTGCAAAGACGAAAATGAAATGAACAAAAC
>JALONF010000178.1 GCA_025455085.1 Ignavibacteriaceae bacterium | reverse complement strand
AGACTGCCTGAGATTTTCAAATTCATTATTGAAAAAAAGAAAGAAGGTTACCAGACATTTATTGTTTACCCTTTGGTCGAAGATTCTGACAAGCTGGAACTGAAAGCGGCAGAAACTTTTTACGAGGAACTTAGTACAACTCATCTAAAAAATCTCAGCCTTGGATTAATTCACGGAAGGATGAGCTGGCAGGAGAAAGAAGAGAAGATGCTTCTCTTTCTGAAAAAAGAATTTGATGTTCTTGTAGCAACAACAGTGATCGAAGTCGGTATCGACATCCCGGATGCAAATATAATTTTAATCAACGATGCTCATCGCTTTGGACTTTCACAGCTTCATCAACTTCGGGGAAGAGTCGGACGAAGTGAGAAGCAGGCTTACTGTATTCTCGTAACGAAGGATGAAATTGTACAGTATAATATACAGCAACGACTTGATCTCGATTACCTTTCAAGCTCAATGTTAGACAAATTTAAATCCGGAATAAGACTTCAGACGATGGTGAAGACGAACAATGGATTTGAAATTGCTGAGACAGATTTAAAACTTCGAGGACCTGGAGACATCTTCAGCACAAAGCAAAGTGGCTTTCCTGATTTGAAGTATGCAGATGTTGTTCACGATGCTGAGCTTATAAGCCTGACAAAAAACATCGCTTTCGACCTTATAAATAAAGACCCATCACTTGAAGCAGCGAACAACAGTGTAATAAGAAAAAATCTTATAAAGTATTATTCTGAAAACCTTCAGTACGCAAAGATCGCTTAATTATTTTTCTCACTTCCCAAAATATTTTTCTTTCTTCGTTTCTTTGAGAAGAAAAAAAATCATGCTCCATCTCAAAAATATTTTAAAGTTAGTTCATGGTTCAACAAAAATTTTTCTACTCATCACGCCGATCAAAAAATTTTTCATGAAAAAATATTTTTTAAAACATGTTGACAAATTATTTATAAAGATTATATTTGGAGCGAAAAGAAGAAAAATATTTTTAAGGAGAATTTATTTTATCACCAAGGTTTAATGTACGTTTAGATGTTGCCATAACATTCAACGTAAAACCGGAGAGTGAAACTTTCCTCGATGAAGTCCCTCCAGTTCAAAATTCTCCTCAACATGAACTTCAACCTGCGATTGACACTTACGCAGAATGGGATACGTGGGAAACTGTAAATGCTGTTAAAGATGCAATTGCAGAATTTCACAATGTTACTTTAGTTGAAGCAAACAACGATGCATTCTTAATACTTAAAGAACTTAAACCTGATATCGTATTTAATTTTGCTGAAGGATTAACTGGCGTAAACAGAGAATCACACATTCCCGCAATGCTTGAAATGCTTCAGCTACCTTACTCAGGTTCTGACCCGCTTACATTAGGAATCTGTCTGGATAAATCCCGTGCTAAGGAAATTTTAACTTACCACAAGATCCCAAACGCAAAATTTTTGGTCGCAAGCCGGATGAAAGACATCACGGGCACCAATTTCGAATTCCCATTAATAGTAAAACCGATATCTGAAGGATCCAGCAAGGGAATTTTTTCTTCATCATTTGTAAAAAATACCAAGGAGCTTGAGGATGAGGTGGGTCGGATACTAACTTCTTACAACCAGCCAGCCCTTATTGAAGAATTTCTTCCCGGAAGAGAGTTTACAGTCGCTGTCCTTGGAAACGGAGATGAGACCGAGGTTCTACCGATAATTGAGATCCGCTACGAAGATTTTCCTGAGGATGTTGTTCCATTATACTCTTACGAAGCGAAATGGATACTTGATACCAAAGAAAATAATTTTGATGTTTTTGAATGTCCTGCTAAACTCAACAAACAACTCCAAGAGAAGATAAAAGAGACAGTATTAAGAACATATAATGTTCTCAAATGTAAAGATTGGAGCAGAATAGATGTCCGGCTTGATAAAAATGGAGTCTCAAATATTATAGAGATAAATCCACTGCCAGGAATAATGCCAGATCCAAATGAAAACTCTAGCTTCCCGAAAGCAGCGTGTGCAGCAGGAATGGATTACAATCAAATGATCCAGCGCGTTCTTTATTCAGCAGCAAAGAGGTACGGCCTCTTATGAAAGAGAACGTAAAGATATTGATCTGCTACAACTCACCGGTTAGCGTGTTCCCTGTTTATAATGGAAAACGAAACGATGAATCTGCAAAGGCTAATGACCTTTCAGAAAATAATTTCGTTAATGAGCTCAAGAAAGTCGAGCAGTCCTTATCAAAATACTTTACTGAAGTTAAATCACTGGCTGTAGATAGAAATGTTCAAAAGGTGATCAGTAATTTAAACGCATTCAATCCTGATGTGATTTACAACTTCGTCGAATCCGTAGAAGGTATATCAGCTTATGAATCTTATATGGCTGGGCTGTTTGAACTCCTAGGTTATGAAATAACCGGATGTTCACCAATAACTCTTGGTAACTGCCTTAATAAATCAAGAACAAAGGCAATTTTGAAATCAAGAGACATATTGACACCTGATTACAGAACTTTAAAGAAGACAAAAAGATTTACCGAAAAGGAAATTAAGTTACGTTACCCAATGATACTCAAGCTAATGAATGAAGATGCCAGCATCGGTATTTCTGAATTCTCAGTGGTAAAAAATTACTCAGAATTGAGAAAACAATTCTCTTTTCTCGTAGAAACTTACAATCAGGATATTATACTGGAAGAATATATTCAGGGAAGAGAACTGAACGTAGCGATACTCGGTGGCAGAGTTCTTCCAATATCAGAAATAAGTTTCGCCGGACTGCCGGAAGATTTTCCAAACATAGTAACTTACGACGGTAAGTGGACAGAAGGAAGTGTTTATTACAATCACACTAAGCCTGTCTGTCCTGCAGAGCTTTCGGAAAGATTAAGAAAAAATATCCAGATGACAGCATTAGCATCTTATGACGCAATGAACTGCAGAGATTATGCGCGTGTTGATATTAGATTAACTAAGGATGATGTGCCTTATGTTATTGAAGTAAATCCTAATCCTGATATTTCATCGGACTCAGGATTTGCACGTGCTGCTACTGCTTCCGGAATTAGTTATGACGATTTGCTTTATACAATTGCAAACTTTGCATTAATCAGAAAGAAGAAAAATGATTCGCAGGCTAAAGCCGGATGATGCAAAAATCATTGAAGGAATTTTAGGTTCGACACCGAATTTTAGTAATGAAGAGATTAGTGTTGCGATGGAACTTGTGAACATCGTTGCAACTAATCCTATGCAGACAGACTATCATTTGTTCGTTTATGAAGAAGATGGCATGATTCTTGGTTACCATTGCACCGGTAAAAGACCATTAACAGATGGTGTGTATGATCTTTACTGGATTGTAACCAACCCTGAACATGGAAAAAAAGGGATTGGAAAGAAACTTTTAGAACATGCAGAAAGTTTTGTGAACGAAATGAACGGCAGGTGGCTGCTGGCGGAAACATCAGCAATGGATAGTTACTCTGCTACAAGAAATTTTTATTTGCGTAATAATTACAGCATAATTTCTGAAATAAATGATTTTTATTCCAAAGGCGATGGGATGATCGTCTTTGGAAAATATTTCAATCACAAGAACAACTGAGGAACTATCATGGAACTTTGGCAGGAAATGGTAAGGGACAGTGTACACACTGTAGACCATGTCGTGGAGAAATTCGGTATCGATCGCAAGACAGCGGAAGATCTGGATGAATTTTTCCAGGCCCGTATTAACCCCTACTATTTAAGTCTGATCCGTTATCCCGGCGATCCAATTTGGCTTCAATGCGTTCCGGCAAAAGTAGAGCTGGAAGATTTAGATGCAGAAGAAGATCCGCTTCACGAGGACGAAATGAGTCCCGTTCCAAACATCACTCACCGTTATCCCGATCGTGCTCTCTTTCTTGTTACCAGTCAGTGCGGAATTTACTGCCGCTTCTGTACTCGTAAAAGAAAAGTCGGTGACTACGAGAAGATTTCAATGAAGGGTCTCGAAAGTGCATTCAAATATCTTGAGCAGCACACCGAGATCAGGGATGTGATTCTATCCGGCGGCGATCCACTGATGTTGACTGATACAATGCTCGAGAAAATTCTGCAGCGGCTTCGTCAAATCAAGCATATTGAAATTATCCGACTTGGAACAAGAATGCCAGTTGTTCTTCCACAAAGAATTACAACGAAGCTTGTTAATATGCTTAAGAAGTATCATCCGATTTATTGCAACACACATTTCAACCATCCGTGGGAAATTACTGAAGAAAGTTCAAAAGCCTGCACATTGCTTGCGGATGCGGGAGTTCCGGTTGGCAACCAGATGGTGATTATGAAAGGTGTAAATGATGATCCTGCTGTTGTAAAAGAGCTGATGCAAAAATTATTAAGAATAAGAGTTCGTCCATACTATATGTATATGGCCGATGAAACAAAGGGTGCAAACCACTTCCGCACTTCACTTGAAACGGGCTTGAAGATAGCCGAAGCATTACGAGGACACACAAGCGGTCTGGCAATACCTCACTTTGTTATTGATGCACCTGGCGGCGGAGGTAAAATTCCTATTCTTCCTAATTATGTTTTGCATATGGATGAAGAGGAAATAATTCTCCGCAATAAAACCAACGGAAAGAAGCCTTCAAAGACGAGCCCTAACGGAAAACCTGAAAGGAAAAAGGTTGAGGAGCCGGTTTTAGAAGAAGTCTAGATTTCTTTTGGACATTTAGTAAATTAGAAATGCCATCCCGAATAAGGATGGCATTTTTTTCTTTAAAACCTTTTTTACTCCCTGCTCTCAGAATTAAGCTTATTCAAACGTACATCAATTCCCCAGAGGAGTTTTTTGCGGAGTGTTCCAAAATAAGTCGTAAGAGAAGTTTTAATAAGCTTTAATGGGCGATCACTTTTCTTTATCACAATCTCCAACGGAGGAGGAAAGTTAAATACACGCTGACCATCGCAGCTGACCTGTACATCCCTGTAAGGAGAGTTTGCTTTTATTTTTATAACCTGCTCGCTTGATAAAACTATTGGCTTTACGGTTAAACTGTGTGGAGAAATTGGCGAAAGTGTTATTGCTTTTGTAGTTGGTGCAACAATCGGTCCGCCTGTGGAAAGTGAATAACCGGTTGAGCCGGTAGGGGTTGCAATTATCAAACCGTCAGCAGAAAAAGTAGTAACATATTCATCATCAACCCTGACAGTAAGCTCAATCATTTTAGGCCAGCCGCCCTTTTCAATCACAAGATCGTTTACTGCAAACAGCTCTCCCGTTTGATGACCAATACAGATACCGGTGAGAACCATTCTTTCTTCGATTGTGTATTTCTTTTTCTTCAAAATATCAATCACGCTATCCATCTGCGCAACATCTGTTTCAACAAGAAAGCCAAGCTTGCCGAGATTTAATCCTAAAACTGGTTTATCGTAGATGTGTGCTTTGTATGCTGTGGCGAGCATCGTCCCATCACCGCCAATGGAAATGATAATGTCGCTCTTTTTAAAAATCCCATCGTCCTCTGAAAGGAAACTTTTTCCAGCTTTAAGTTTTAACTTTCCCCTAGTTTCAGAAATAGATTTTGTCAGCTGATAGTCTATTTGCTTCTTTTTAAGCTTGGTTGTGAAGGACGAAACAACGTCCAGTATATTCCCCTTGGTAGTATTTGCAATTATGCCTATTACCATTTGAGACTATGCTTTCTCCTCAGCTT